>NZ_JAHQUN010000047.1:0-41893 GCF_019052485.1 Bacteroides sp. MSK.20.82 | reverse complement strand
ATGGATGGAGCTCTTTTCAATTAGAATACAGCGCACTTTTCAATTAGTATCTACAGTATAAGTATAGTCTTCAATTATTTCAAGAAGGGATAAAATAATGGCATCCACTTCCTCCTGCAACTGTCTGTTTGCTGAAAAACGGAATAGTTCAGGGCTGATCTTGTACCGGTATGAAATATCTATAATTTGCTTTGCCGCCTCGATCATTACAATTTGAAGATTGGTACGCATGGATAGCTCCGCATCCAGACGTTGACGGAGGTATTCTTTGGCCTCTTCAATTTCCTTATCAGTCGGTACCCTCATTTTTATGTTCCTCCTTAATACCTTCCTTGATACTATTCATGTTTCTCTCTTCTTCCAGTATCTTGGCATCATCTTCCGGTGATACTGGTTGCTGCAAGCCTCGTAGCCGTTCGGTAAGATCAGAATAGCTTTTAAAAAACTCTTCCATAAACTTAACGTCAGGGGTTGCATTACTAATAAGGAAACATACTTTGATCCATGTTTCCAAATATTCACGAAGTTCCTTATTGTTGGTTAACTCCCGAATCCGGGAAAACATTCCGTTATCATCCCGAAAACGCATACTCCAAAAACCTGACACTGCCTTAATACTGATCCAGTCATGTTCACTACCATTATCCCTCGTAACAATAAAGTTACCTACCTGAATACCATTTGTTTTTTTGCTCATAATCCTATTTTTAATTTACGTTCAAATCTATCTCCAAGATTAAAAAAGTATTCCTTACCGTAAGAGTTTATACGTTCTTCATCCGATGATACTTTATTCATTTCATGAATCAAGCAACTATACCTATCATCATCAGGAAGAAGCCCTTTGCACTCTTCTCTGATATAAATATGATGCTTCCCATTTACCCAATAAAATTCAGAGAGAAATCCACCAAGAAGCATTTCAATCATTTTTTGGTGTCTGACAGACAATTCTCCTTGCACTGCTATATCCATTACAATGCTCTTACCTTCTATTGTCTTCAATTCACATGAATAGTTCAAGGCCCGAAGAATAGACATCAGCTCAACACTTAACTCTATGTGATTCATATTTTTCATACTTTTACTATTTCAAATTCATCTGCATGTTTCTTACCAATCCAATCCCGTTTCTGATTTTCAGTTGCGCTTTCGTAGATTCTTCCTCGCTTAGACAAATGCCTTTTCCTAAAAATACCTTCTTCTCCAAGTTTGTCATAATCTCTTCTTGAAGGGGATAATCCCTTTGCCCTGCAAAAGAACAATCCCGTTTCCTTGTGTCTAAATTTTACTGCCATGCTTATTCCTCCCATGGATTTTCGTCTTCTTCCTCAACGTAAATCCGTTTTAATTTGTCTGATACTTCTTCAAGCTCACGCTTCATTTGATTTACATGAAATCCAGCTGGCATAGGGATTTCCAATGCTCCCCGTAGGTTATCTATTTTTTCAATAACCTCTGCAAATTCATCCGGTGCGATCATACTATTTGGTTCTTATTTTTAATTGTTTGATAATCTTCTCCACAGCGTCCAAGTCAAAAACAGTTGTTCTCTTCTCCATGTGGTACGTCCCCTCCAGTTTCTTCTCCCGGAACAAACGCTGGACTTGATAAATGCTCAATGACAAGCAGGCCGCAAGCCCTTCATGGGTATAAGCGTATCGTTTGCCATCTTGATAAACCGGTTTAGCGATCCTTTGCTTATAGTTACCCCGTAGGTCTTCCCGTTTCTCATAATAGAGTTTTTCCGTCAAGGCTGTTCCATACAAACCATACACCTGACCATTCGGGGTTCTTTTTTTACGATAACCGGCTTCCGAAAGAATACGTCCGAATACTGTCACATTCTCTTCTTTGGCATTATTGTCCCTACACCATTTGCAATATTTCCGGTACAGAATGGCCGAAGACATCCATTTGGGTTCAATATCGGCAATTTCCTCATAGCGGCACAGATAGTTCATTTGATACATGAACTTCATTACGGTACTACTTTCCGACTGATATTCATCCATGACATTTTCAAGCTCCTTACTGTCTGTCAACTTATAACCATTGGCGATAAAACGGTCACGTCCTTCCAATATCCAATTGAATATAGCTGGGTATTCGGCCTCCAAATCCCGTGACAGTTCTTTTTTCTGCCGGGCTTTGGGTATCTCCACCTCAAAGGGAATAATGCAAATACGCCGCCTCATTCCATAGCTCCAGTCTTTCAAATACGGCATTTGGTTGGCATTTGCCATAAGCAGGGGAATATTGTAAGCAGTGAAGTTATCGCCATAGATAGGCCGGGCTTCGGTAGGTTCACCACTGATAAGGCTCTTCAACGTGTCACTATCCTTACCAAACTCTAACGCTTGTATTTCAGAACAGTAGTTCAACCGCTTGCCATTAATGAAAGCGATATTTTTTTTTCTCTCATTTCCAGTAATCAATGCACCTATGCCGAAATTGCTGACATTCTCCCGGCCAAGTATGCCCATGATCGTTTCAAAGACTACACTTTTGCCATTGGAGCCGGAGCCACGAAGAACAAGCATAGTTTCCATTTTCGCCACACGCCGGTCAACAAAAATACTTCCAAGAAACTCCTGCAAAACTTTTTGCATGTTTTTGTCCGGCAAAACTTCATCCAGGAACATTCTCCAAAGAAAGACATGCTCTTCCGGCTTGTAGTCATAGGGAACGCATGTAGTCTGTACCCAACGGCGGTTGAAAGAATGTGCACGGCGAGCATTCATATCAAACACACAGTTATTGAACACCACAATGGCATTATCAGGCTTCAAGGCTTTTCCTGCCACCACACGCTTACAGACTTTCAGTACACCCTCCACACGGGAATAATCACCATTGGGCATTTTGCATTTACGCATCAAGTCATATATCAGGTTACCAAAATCATCCCATGCCATCTCTTCATATATCCGGCCACTGAAATAGTAAGGAGTACCATTGAACTTACAAATCGAAGATCGTATAATGGCTGCACGCATCAAGTCCTGCACAGCGTCAACACGCGCTGCACTTTTGGACTCTTGTAAGGCGGCATCCAGTTTCTCGCCTTTCATAAGCCCAAAGACCTCATTTAACAACTTCCTATACTTTCCCGACTCCATTTCAGTCTTTAAATTTACCAGTCCTTACCTGATTGATACAGTCAGCAACCCATCCAACAAGATACGAGAATGTTTCCTGATTAGCTAAATCCACTTTTGCACCTATATAATCAAATATGTTCATCGCTATATGTGAACTTTCATGAGCGATATTTGCTATAGTAATGGCATTCTTACTTTCAAATCGGACAAGAATACACCCAAATTTCGCAGTTTATCACGAACACAGTCCACAATGGCATCAGCAGTATCATCCCATTCACTTACACCTTCAAATCTATCTGAAAATGTATCTGTACTGACTGCAACCCACAACTTGCGTGGATATATCACCGGATCAAACTCATGTATTTTCATAAAATATCATTATATATTCAAAAACAAGTGTTTTTGATAGTTTTATGCCTATTTTCAGGCCGTTTTACGCCACAAATATAGTCTATTTTCTACATAATTATCATATAAATACTATTATTTTCTACTTAAAATATAGAATAAACACGTGCTTTTGAAGGCTTTTTTATCATATTTTGTATTCATAGCACCATTCAATATAAGTAATCATAAAATATTGGCAAACAAAGGATAACGACTCTATTTCAATAGGAAATACAGATGGAGCATTCTCTCTGATATGTATGGTTTATGTAGGGTTTTAAAGGCAACTATACATATATAACATATTGAAATACAAATCAATGGAAAAATAGTGCATAGTATGTATAGTTTTTTATGCAAACCATATTATATATATTTTTTTCCATACGCAATTTACATATAAACTATACATACTATACATTAAATTTCCATTGACTTAATAATGAATGATTTACACATGTATAGTTATGAAGTAAACCATACATATACTATACATTTTCAGAAGTAAAACTATACATCAGACATTCACTTTTGTAATTTATCATTGGAAAAGCCTTAAAAACATCCATTATTGACTCCAAAAAAGAAAAAAAATAAAAATCTTGACCGGGATTGAAACATGCTTGGTGTCTTGGGTAGCCGGGGGGGGTGCCCTCCCTGCTTTCATTCCCCAGTTGACCGGCAAAGAAGGAGAAAAGCCGCGCTTTGCCTTGATTCTCTTTATATTATACCTATAATATTAAATATAATCCGGCTTTTCCGCTTCTTCTGCTTTCCGCTTTGCTCGATCAGCTATAAAAAGGCTGCATCTATAACACTGCAAAGGCAGATAATAATGTACTGTTTCCTCTTCTTCTGTATTTTCGTCCTTCTTCATTTGCTGGAGATCGGCAATTTTCATTAATACATCCGCACGATCTTTCCCCCTCAAATAAGGCAAAGTTTGTTCGAGACCTGATAAAACCGCGTCTTTATCCCGGTATTGTACAACATTCCCGGCTTTTTCTTCCTCTTCTGCTTCTGTGTTTTTCTTTTTCTTCTTGCTTTTGGGGCTATCATTGTCAGGAAGGAAGGCGGCGCGGTTATCTTCAAAAGACCGTATCAATTTATTAATGCCGGGTTTATCCTTTGCAAGCTGGGCGGCTCCGCGTTGCGCCGTTTCTATTTTGGTTGATCGTGGTCTAAATATAGTTGCGTATGCTTCGCCACGACTGGCGCCGGATGCAACAAGCATACAAAAGAAAACATCATCCGGGGTTAATTGATAAATTTGCTGTAAATCTGTTACGCGCTTACTGTACACCATATAAAACGATATAAAAGAGTTCATTATATTGGCGTCTCGCGCTCTGTAACTTGCTACAAAGTTAAACAAAGGCTACAAATAAAGCAAATAAGCATATTTAAAGCCTGCACATTACAAATATTTCATTACTTCATAAATGCTTTATATTTACATTTGCATCATTGTGTAATATATTGATTATTAGTTATTTATATAAATATTAATAAATGCAAAAACAGGACATTTTCTTAAAAATAAAAGTACATTTTGTTTTGTATTACAAATATTATTCGTATCTTTGTAATACAGAAAAGGAGATAAAAGATCGGATCACCTACCACAAATCCCGCTTTTACTTCCTTCTTGGTTGAATGTTTAATTTAAAATATAAGATCATGGAAGTATTACTAAACTTACAAAACAAAAATGTAACGCTAAACGCTGTACATGTAGCCCCAGAGGGCACAAACTGTTGCAACCGTTTGAAGGTTCATTTTGATGTATTTCAAGAAACAGCGAAAAAAGCCGCTATTATAAGACTATCAACGGCAAATAGTTTTGAATTGATTCACTATCAAGATAAACATATAGCGTTGTTAATTCCTTTTGATCGTATTCAAAAGATTTCATACTAATAAAAAACCGGGTCGAGTTTGGCGACTCTTCCCGGCCTCCCTTTAAACTTTGCGTTTATCGGATCACCTACCACAGTGACAACGCAAAGTTAAGGGAAAAACAAAGACAAACCAAGTTTCACCCTTTAAATTTTGCGTTATGAATACAAATTTGCTAATTATCTACATTCGCAATTCTCGCGATATTTACGCGCTTACTGAATGGCTGCAAAATGCACTTTTGAAAAAAGTAAACCGCGGTTTAACTCCTTCCGTTGAATATCTTGCAAACTGTTCCACTATGAAAAAGATCGTCCGGATGGCGGCTAAAATGCTTTCCGATCAGGATCATAAGACCGCAACCAAGCAAGAAAAAGAACAAGCAGCCAAAGAACATGCAATATACATTATTGGATGCGTGGAATACCTTGCAAACAATAAATAGTAATTATTTCCGGGGCTGTCATGGCTCCGGGTTACTTCTTACTTTTCATTATTCACCCTTTAAAACTTTGTATTATGACTACTACAAATAGACTTTTTTACACAGTATCAAAAAGATATATTCAAGCCGGGACAACCTTTAAAATCGATGTTAAAATATTACTGGCTGATGATTGCAAAAATAATATATGCGATTGGAGTATAACGGCGGATATTTACGAACAACGCAAAAACGGGCGTTTCGTTTGGTGTGCTGGTGGTTGCTGCCATGAAGAAATACTAAAGCGTTTCCCACAGTTTAAAATGTTCGTTGATCTTCATTTGTCTAATCATTACGGCGCGCCAATGTACCCAGTTGAAAACGGGTTTTACCATATTACGAACAGCAGCAAAGAAACTGCAATTAACTATTTGCGTATCACGGAAACAGAATATAATTTGCTTTATCAGGCAGAAGATAAACAATACTTTAAATACCTTCTTTATACGCTTGGTATCGTTGAACGCTGGAAAAGAGAATCTAACGAGGCTTTAAAAAAGCTGGAAGAGTTAACCGGGCAAACATGGGAAAACCCATATAAGCCGGAAAACGAACGTTTTACTTTGAAATTGACGGACGAAGAACGTACAACTATAACTAACAGAATAAACGATGGTTATTATCGTCCTGAAGCTGTACAAGCGCGAAAAGACGAAGAAAAGCGCAAAGCATACGAGAAAAAACGCGCTGAAATAATTAACAACTGTGAAAAGAAACAAGAAAAGGCCGAAAATGAAAAGCGGGTTATGTTGGCCGTTCTTGATGCCGGGTTATCAGTTAGTAATGTAATATATTACGATCATAGTAACGAGCTTGTTTTTAATTGGAGAGACCACGAAACAAAAGTAACGGAGAACGATTTTAATAAATTCGTTTCCAGTGTTAACCGTTCTTTGTTACCTGTTGGCATAACTTTTAAAATGAAATAGCCTTATGAAAGTACGTAGAATAACAAAAGAAGAAGGAAAACGGGTGAATATATCCCGTTTCCCGAACTTTCATAAATCCGGCAGTATTAGAGGAATGAAAAAACAGTATTACGGCGTTGCCGCGCTGCTGGTGCGTTGTGGAAGCTATATATATAACGTAACATCAGAACCAAACATTTATTATAATGCTAAATAGTTAGAATATGTTTTGTTTAATGCTGCTTTTATTCGGTGCCGTGGTGTTCATCTCCGGCACCGATCCCAAGAAATTAAAAGACTTCATAAATAAAAATGATCAATCAGACAAATTTTAAATTTATGGAGAAAAAGATATTATATCATATTGGATTATACGGATTTAGAAAACTTATAGTTTATGTAATAAAGGATAACGGGGATAATACATCTATTGTTAGCCTTAACAAAGACGGTTCATTTCCTAAACACGTTTGGAAATGTAATTTGCATAACATAAACGAATAATACAAATATTCCACCGCGCCGGACGGTTTTCCGGCATTCCTTTAAACTTTTATATTATGACTACTTATATAATAGAATCCCCAAACGGAGAAACGCACAAATTAGAAGTATTCCGTACCGCAACCGGATTTAGTGTTTATGTTGATGGCTCAAATATATGTGAGAGTATAACGGAGGAAGATTTTTTGCAAGAGCTTGAAAACCCTACTTTCTAACATGGTGGGCGTAATTATTTGGCTAATAGTAGTTTTATTAATCTGCTTTAGCGTGTTTGGCGGTCTTTGGCTGCTTCCTATTTACTTGCTTTTTTGCCTTGCTTTAGGCTTTTACTTTGGTGTAAAATATCTAACTATTTAATGTTATGAATGAAAAAGAATTTAACGGCCTCATTTTGGCCGAATTGGTTAAAATAGCAAACGACGTTTTTACAAATGAAATAGAAATAGCTCCCGGCACCTATACCGCCGCGGAGCTTGCAAAACTGAAAGATGCCAACGGGAACGAGATAAATATAAAATATCTTTGCGTTGATGCCAAACTAAATATAACGGATTTTAGGACTGTACAAATAAACAGCTTTAAATGTTCCTTTCCAGTGGATCAGGTTTTTAATCTTGTTTGGCAATTTGAAAAGCTGATAAGCACCAAACAAGCCAATAAAACAAGGTTTACCAAAATAGAAGAGCGCGAAAATATTGTTTGCTCCTTTGATATGTGGATTATAAAGGAACATCTAAATATCACTAAATTAGTAACAAAAGATCCTTTAAGACCGGCATTTAATTATATTTATCTTGATCCTTACAAATCGGCTTTAGTTGCTTCTGACGGGCGTACATTAAAAGAATACCCCGTAATTATTGAAACATCCGGGCTTTTACCTGACGGTCTAAAATTATTTATCAATCCCAAACATTTAAAAGAAATGGTTGGCCGGTGTTCTGTTTGTGTTTGTAATCAGGACGGCGGCAATATTACAGAAATAACCAACGACAAGAAACAAACCTTTGTTTGTGATTTTGCCGGATATTTCCCTAATTACCGGCTTGTGTACCCCCATCTTTCAAAAGACGGATTTATAAAGATTCAGAAAAGCGAATTAAAAGCGGTTGCCGGTTTTGTAAAAGAAATAGCCAAACGAAACAAAAAAAGCGGTTTTTCACTTCGTACTATTGCCGGAGATAATAAAGTTTATTTATCTTATAATGATGCAGGCAGTAACGGACACAAAGAACTTTGTGCAACATTGGAAAAAGCCGCTTTAATTGATATAAAGTTAGGTTTCTTTGCATCAAACGTTATCCCCTTGCTTTCCGGCTGGACTGGTGGCGTGTGGCTGGTTGCACCTGATCGGGCGGCGGTCTTTGATGATAAGACGGCGCGTATAGGTGTGGTTATGCCTGCATTTATAAATGATTCTATTTGCCCGAACTTAAAATGTAATATAAAGGCTTTAGATCGCGCCAAAGCTCCGATCATCCCGGAAAAAGAACCGGTAAGAGAACCGGGAACACATTTACCGGCCTTATATGTGGATGCATAAACGAAAACACCGGCGTTTGTCTTTGCTTTGGTAGCTCTGATAGATTTTATTTCCCGTTGGTTTTATCAGGATCAAATAAACAAAGCATTACAGAGGCTAACAATGTTAACCGAACTATCCGGCATTTCTTTGCCTGAACTATTAACCGAACCAGTAAGCGAAGAAACAAACGCAAATGTACCCGAACCAATAACAGAGGATGAACCAGTACGCGCATACACACCCGAACTATTGTATATTGATCGGCCTTTGGTTTTCCCGGTGCCTATCTTCATACATAAACATGAACGAACTATCAGCCGAATCGTTGTGCCCGAACTATTGAATCACCAATGTATAGCGTTACTGTTTGTTTCCATGATGTTACCCGAACTATTACGGCGATATGTTTGGGGAACAATCCGACCAAAGGCAAATGCAGATGAACTATTTTGGGGCGATTTCAGACGTTTTCACACCAAAGGTAATCATCGAATCAGAGACGGAACAAAAGAGGCAAACAAACCTAAATTATAGCCATTTCAAACGAATTATTACATATATCAATGAATCATTATGGAAGAGAATAAACAAGCCAAAAGAAGTTATCGCCGAAACAAACCGGTTACGAAAAGTAAGGTCTATGCTATTAGACTGGATATTGATTTGGTTGATTTTGTCAGAGAGCAACCAAACATGAGTAAATTTATTAATGAACTGATCCGAAAGGAGAAGGAAAATACCCAAAAGTATGAATGAAAAATCAAAAGCTTTTGAACTGATAGAATTTGTTTGGAACAATGAAAAGACTGATTCTTATTTACGAGTCAACATAGCCATGTATGAAGCAGTAAAGTTGGCTATAATATCTCAAATGAAATTCAATAAAGAGGATTTTCAGAATATATTTTCAAAATTCAGCGGTGGTTACTGGTTTGGAGTCAACGCCAACGGTAAGGGCTATGGTGAAAATTTCTATCGGAAAGCTGTTACTTCGGGAAATATTTCAGCCTGCCAAAGCTATGAAGCATTCTGCAATATTAAACCCTTCATAGACTCCAAAGGCAGAAGGTTATGCAAAGGGGCAATGTACCGGGATAATGAGAAACGTTATAGGGTGACGGGATTTGATTTCAGCACTAAAAAAGTTTATTTAGTAGGTTATGCCATAAGTGATTGGGAAGAAAAAGGCAAAAAGACTCTTTTCAACTTTACCAACAACGAATGGAACGAATTTAGAAAACAAATAAAGCAATTTTAGCATAATTATGAATCAAAAAGCAAAAGATTATATCAGACGTAACACTTTGGATTTGGAAAGTGACAACCGGATGGATTCTACCGGCTATGTGCAATATGCCATATCAGAAGCAAAAGCCTATGCAGCAATAGCGATAGCCGAAGAAGGAATGAGACAAAAAGCCATTGAAGCATTCAAATTTGCTGTTGATGGTTACTTCATAATTGGTGGTACCGATTATTCAGCCGATAGATTAAATGAATTTATTAAAAAACTTGAATCTTAATTGGATATTTATATGAGAATGATAAAATTTAGAGCGAAAAGGGTTAACGGTGGTGAATGGGTAAAGAGTATGACCATTTCCTATGGAACCATCAAAAGAAAGATGTACAATGTATTCTTTGAAGTAGAACCCAACAAGTGGGTTGGTGTTATTCCCGAAACAGTCTGTCAGTTCAGCGAAATAACCGATAAGAACGGTAATAGCATCTTCGAACATGATCTAATACTGATTCATGAAAGTGAAAGCTCCTATCAATTTACAGTTGAGGTATTATTTCATAAAGGTATGTTTTGCTACAAGAACAAGGCATGTGGCTTTACTCCGTTGTGGTACGTCAGCGATAGATGTGAAGTGATAGGAAATGCTTTTGATAATCCTGAATTGATGAAAGAAGGAGTCCAACCATGAATATGCCATATAAAACCAGTCGTGACTATCAGCTTCTTAAAAAGCTACTGGATGAAGGAAAAGAGATCGTATGTTTTACAGACTTTCCGATAGATAATCGGATTTTCCGTGATGTTTGTAAAGCAAGAAAAATAGGAGAAGGCCGATATTCCGTTACTTGCCGTGGTTGTGAATATGCTTCATTTTGGGAAAATCACAATTACAAATGGACGTTTGAAGATGAAATGCGAATGGCTAATATAGAATTTATTGAACCAAATATTTAATTGATATGAAAGCTATTATAATATATTCAGGCAAAGGCGGCGTAGGCAAAACCACAACAACCGCAAATATAGCAAGATTACTTGCAAAACAAGGGAATAAGGTGTTTATCATTGATGCAGATATAAACACCCCGTCAATGAACACCGAATTTGAAGGCGATCATCCGCATGAAATGATTTGGGTACACTCTTCTGGAAATATGTTTTCCAAGTTTATTTACTTGGAAAAATCAATGGTAAGGCAATATCTTGAACTGGCTAAAAAGAAAATACACTCTATCAACCCGGATTATGTTCTTATTGACACGCCTCCAAGTGTTACAAACGTGCATATAGAACTTCTTAGTAGGGTAAAAGTAAGTTATGTGCTGTTTGTCACCCAACCCACGAAATTAAGCAACCAAGATGTATTGCGTACAATGGACTTCTTTCATGAAAGATGTGGGAAGGTTAATTGTGGTATTGTGGAGAATATGTGCTACGGTACAGAACATAATGAATACCCAATAAGACTTGTTGCACAAATACCCATGCAGGACAACATGAATACCGAAAACCTGCTAACCAATGCCTATAATGAGTTTCAAAAGATAGTTGATGAAATCGTACAGAGTGATATTGTTGTTCTTGAAGAATATTCCACCGAAAACGGATATGATGAAAACTTTGATGTTACGGATATACACATTACCGGCTCACGAAAACATTACTTTACCCATGAACTTAAATATGATAATGGTGTAGAAAAAACTCTTACTCTACCTGCTATGAAATTTCTGTCTGTAAGAACATGGGATAAAGTAAGAGATTATATCCGATTCCATGATGATATGGGACATCTTTGGGACGAGAGAATGAGAAGATGTGATACAGAAAGGGTTGGCAGAGTAGTAAATCATTTCCAAAATGACGATAACGCCTATTTTATGGTTATAAATGCGCCAAACACGGAAGTTCATCTCATTACTGGAGAAATCGGAATCTGTTCTTTATTGACTGGGCAGAGAGGGCATTTTGAACTACCAAGAGTCAGTTATCAAACGAGTAAAGGAAACGTGGTGCTGTTCCCTGATGAAATCATGCCAGTAGATATAAACTTGCTACAACAAGAAATAAACGAAGGCTATATAATGTTAAGTGACGGGAGATACTTACCACCGAAAGAAGCGGTACAACAATGTTACAACGCTTTCGGCATAAGGGTTGGCTTAGGTGATAATTGGGAAGATATTTATGATGGTTGGAATAAAGAAATGAAATAAAAATGAAAGACTTACGTATAGCATTCTTGGCAAAATACCCCAAATATGAAATTATACTCAACATGTATAGTCGGGCAAATGATTGCCCGGCAACATGGGAGAATCTTTCAAAAGTCCGATTGCAGACTTTTGTTGATTATATGGAAGAACGGCTGGCACCAAACTCTGTTCGCCAATATGCCGCCAAATTAAAAGCTGTATTGAACTTGTATAATGAAGAGGTTGAGCTACCTAAAGACTATAATAAAATCCTTTCAGTAAAAAATGTGAGAAGCACTAATGTTTGGCTTACTGATGAAGAACTTGAACGAATTATCACCTATGCTCCCAAGAATACCAACGAACAATTGGTACGCACACAATTTTTAATAGGCGCCTTTACCGGTTGCCGTCATAGTGACTATACACGGTTGAACAACCGTAATATAGTGGGTGGAATGATCTCTTATGTCAGCCTAAAAACTAAAACTCATGCCACGGTGCCATTGAAGCCAATCGTGAAAGAGCTACTAACAAATTTACCTAAAGAAGAAGTTAGTGATCCGACATTCAACAATAATATCCGTAATATTTGCCGGAAAGCCGGAATCACAGAGGCGGTTAAAGTATTCAAGGCCGGAAAGGAAGTGGAAGGTGAAAAATGGGAATTTGTTTCAAGCCACACGGCACGCCGGAGTTTTGCAACCAATTTGTATTTACGCGGTGCCGATTTATACTCAATAAGCCAAATGATGGGACATGCAAGCGTGGAAATGACTCAAAATTATCTTTGCTGTGGTCTCCGTGAACAATCGGCACAAGTTATGGAGTATTTTAAATGAAACAAGCCACGCTAAATATCGGTAGAACTATTTTAGCGTGGCTTTCTTATACTATGACAAAATCCGTTCCAGCATCTCAAAGTCTTTTTCCACTTCGGCATTCAGAACTTTAGCATATTGTTGTGTGGTGCGTACATTTGTATGACCGAGCATTTTACTCACATTTTCCATTTTAACCCCATTGTTCAGGCACATTGTCGCAAATGTGTGCCTGCTCATGTGAACGGTCAAATTTCTATCAAGCCCTGCATAATCAGCAACTATTTTAAGCCGCAAATTGTATTGTTGATTACTGATAATCGGAAGCACATAATCATATTTTTTCAATATTTCCATTGCAGGAGACAGTAATACGATAAAATAGTTTTCTTCTGTCTTTAAACGAATATCCAATATAACATACTTATTGCCGCGTTTTTGTACGTCACGTTTGAAATTGAATTTAGCAAGATCAGCATAGGATATTCCAGTATATGCCTGAAAAATAAAAAGGTCACGGACTCTACAGATCGTTTCCGAGTCTATTTGAGCATCTTTCACTTTCTTCAATTCTTCGGCAGTCAAATATTTCCTGATGGCATGTTTGCCACGGGAAAAACGCTCCCCCTTATACGGATCATTTTTTAGCAAATCAAACTTTATGGCCTCGTGGATATAACGTTTGTTACGTTTATGATAGTTATATATTGTCGGCTGTGAATAACCCTTAGCATGTAACCAATCATCATACAATGTGATATTGGCTTTTGTGAGATCAGAAAAATATATTATTCTGTCAAATTCACGTAATGAGGTCGCAAATGTCCGATGGGAAGCTTTGGTACTTTCCGTTATATCTCCACGCTCTTCAATTCTTCTTTCTACAAAGTCAACAAAACTTTCCGATTTATTGGTATATCTCAAAAATCTATCCAGCTTATCAAAATCAAAAACTTCCTTTTTGCTGATAAGTTCATTAATCCAATTTTGGATAATCCGGAGTTGTTCATCAAGACACTGGTTCAATTGAATCATTTCAACCGAATTGATTATCTTCTTTCGATCATTCCATTGGT
Source organism: Bacteroides sp. MSK.20.82 (assembly GCF_019052485.1). Classification (NCBI taxonomy): domain Bacteria; kingdom Pseudomonadati; phylum Bacteroidota; class Bacteroidia; order Bacteroidales; family Bacteroidaceae; genus Bacteroides; species Bacteroides sp. MSK.20.82. The sequence continues at coordinate 27,738 of NZ_JAHQUN010000047.1, read as the reverse complement.
CGGAATAGACTTTAACGCCGGTTCCGATCCATTTTCTCTTACCTTCGCTCAAAACTTCAATTTGAACGAGTCCCTTGTGTGTCTTTGTCGCAACCTTTTTACGGTCAAAGACGAATCTCATTGTCGGATATTTCATATTCTTTTGAGTTTTGGTATCTACTGATTATCGCTACAATAAAAAAATGGTATCAAAGGCGGTATCATTATAGGTGAAAATATCGGGAAAAATCGGGAAATACTGGTAAGTTTCCGGTAAATATGCACCCAATTTTTATATGTTCTCCATCTACTCCCAACGCCTTAATTGCTTGATACACAACAAAAAAGGGAGTAACTAATGTTACTCCCTTTCGCGGTGCGTACGGGACTCGAACCCGTGACCCCATGCGTGACAGGCATGTATTCTAACCAACTGAACTAACGCACCAAATATTAAAGACTAATTCATTTTATTTCTCTTTGCTTCTTACTTAAAAGAAGCGGTCCGGACGGGACTCGAACCCGCGACCCCATGCGTGACAGGCATGTATTCTAACCAACTGAACTACCGAACCAGAATTTCATTTTGTTAATCTGCATCTCTCTCGATTGCGGGTGCAAAGGTAGTTGTTTTTTGTAAATCTGCAAATGTTTTGATGAAACTTTTTTCCAATAAAAAGCAAGAAAAAAGCTTAGTGTCTCATTTTGAGTACTTTTATAATGAAAAAAAATATTAGTTTTTTCTTCAGTCAGGATGGTGACACTATCCGGTCGTCATAGTGACACTATCACGATGGGATAGTGTCATTATCCGGAGGCGATAGTGTCACTATCCTGAAGTTTGTCATCTTCTTCTTTGGAAATAGTCTTGGATATCTTTCTATCTGTAAGAAATCACCGTTTTTATATCAACTTTCTGCTTGAATAATTCGTAGTTTTGCAATAAATCGTTATTTTTGCGCACTAAAATTAGATAGGTGGAAGAATTTCCGCCCGGAATAGTAAATTAGTAAAAAGAATGATGACTACAGCCAAACTGTTATTGCACTGTCCCGACAAACCGGGAATCCTCGCGGAAGTGACAGACTTTATTACGGTAAACAAAGGAAATATTATCTATCTGGATCAGTATGTAGACCATGTGGAGAACATCTTCTTCATGCGTATAGAATGGGAATTGAAAGATTTTCTGGTTCCGCAGGAAAAGATTGAAGATTATTTCAGAACGCTATATGGGCAGAAGTATGAAATGGATTTCCGTCTTTATTTCTCGGATGTGAAACCGCGTATGGCTATATTCGTTTCTAAAATGTCTCATTGCCTGTTCGATATGTTGGCTCGCTACACGGCAGGAGAGTGGAACGTGGAGATACCTCTTATTATAAGCAACCATCCGGACTTGCAGCACGTGGCAGAGCGTTTCGGTATTCCTTTCTATTTGTTCCCCATCACCAAGGAGACCAAAGAAGAACAGGAACGCAAAGAAATGGAATTGCTTGCCAAACATAAAATTACATTCATCGTGTTGGCACGTTATATGCAAGTGATTTCCGAACAGATGATCAATGCGTATCCGAATAAGATTATCAATATCCATCATTCCTTCCTACCGGCATTTGTGGGGGCAAAACCTTATCATGCCGCATTCCAGCGTGGAGTGAAAATTATCGGTGCGACCAGCCATTATGTAACGACTGAGCTGGATGCAGGTCCGATCATCGAGCAGGATGTAGTACGCATTACACATAAGGACTCTATAGAAGATCTTGTAAATAAAGGAAAGGACCTGGAAAAAATTGTTCTTTCGCGTGCGGTACAAAAGCATATCGAACGTAAGATTTTGGCTTATAAAAATAAAACAGTAATATTTAGCTGATGAAAGTAGCAGTTGTAAAATACAATGCCGGGAATATCCGTTCTGTGGACTATGCTCTGAAGCGGTTGGGAGTAGAAGCAGTGATTACTGCCGATAAAGAAATACTTCAATCTGCCGATAAAGTGATTTTCCCCGGAGTAGGAGAGGCGGGAACTACCATGAATCACCTGAAAGCAACAGGGCTCGACGAGCTGATCAAGAATCTGCGTCAGCCTGTGTTCGGAATTTGCCTCGGTATGCAGCTGATGTGCCGGCATTCCGAAGAAGGTGAGGTGGACTGCCTGAATATCTTTGATGTAGACGTGAAACGTTTTGTTCCGCAGAAGCATGAAGATAAAGTGCCGCATATGGGCTGGAATACGATTGGTAAGACAAACAGCAAACTGTTCGAAGGATTCACCGAAGAAGAGTTTGTCTACTTTGTACACAGTTTCTATGTGCCGGTTTGTGACTTCACTGCTGCTGAAACCGATTATATCCATCCGTTCAGCGCGGCATTGCATAAAGATAACTTTTATGCCACCCAGTTCCATCCGGAGAAAAGCGGGAAGACAGGTGAAAGGATTCTGAGGAACTTTCTGGATCTCTAATAAACGTTGCAACAGTTTATAATAAACTCCGCTATAGTTTATAATAAACTCGGTCATCGTTTATAATAAACTATTTCCGGCTTTTCGGAGAAGAAGAAAAGGACAGGCATAAGAAGATGGAGTGAACAGCTAAAATAGTAAATCGTAAATGATCAAATTGTATATAAACAGATGATAGAAATTATTCCAGCCATTGATATTATTGACGGGAAATGTGTACGCCTTTCTCAGGGAGATTACGATAGTAAGAAGGTCTATAACGAAAATCCGGTGGAAGTAGCCAAGGAGTTTGAAGCGAACGGGGTTCGCAGGCTTCATGTGGTAGATCTGGACGGAGCCGCTTCTCACCACGTAGTTAACCATCGGGTATTGGAGCAGATTGCTACGCGTACCTCTTTAGTAGTAGATTTTGGCGGTGGAGTAAAGAGTGACGAAGATTTGAAAATAGCTTTTGAAAGCGGTGCTCAGATGGTGACAGGCGGAAGCGTTGCCGTGAAAGATCCGGAGCTGTTCTGCCATTGGCTGGAAGTATATGGCAGTGAGAAAATAATCCTCGGAGCAGACGTCAAGGAACATAAGATTGCTGTAAACGGCTGGAAAGACGAAAGCGCCTGCGAGCTTTTCCCATTTCTCGAAGACTATATAAATAAAGGTATTCAGAAAGTTATTTGTACTGATATTAGTTGTGATGGAATGCTGAAAGGTCCTTCTATAGATTTGTATAAAGAAATGCTGGAGAAGTTTCCGAATCTCTACCTGATGGCTAGTGGCGGAGTGAGCAATGTGGATGACATAATCGCCTTGAATGAAGCCGGAGTTCCCGGAGTCATTTTCGGTAAAGCATTGTACGAAGGGCATATAACATTGAAAGATTTGCGTATATTTTTATAATCAGGAGTGCTAAAATGAAAGGAAGCACCCTGTTATAATGAAAAATAAGGAAGCAGGTTCTCGGATTAGTAGAATCTAAATTGTCAAATAGTAAATAAGATAGAATTGTGTTAGCAAAAAGAATCATACCCTGTCTGGATATAAAAGACGGACAGACCGTAAAAGGAACGAACTTTGTCAATTTGCGCCAGGCCGGTGATCCGGTAGAGCTGGGGCGGGCTTACAGCGAACAAGGAGCAGATGAACTTGTGTTTCTGGATATTACTGCAAGTCATGAAGGACGTAAGACTTTCACGGAATTGGTAAAGCGGATTGCTGCCAATATCAATATCCCGTTTACCGTGGGCGGTGGCATCAATGAATTGAGCGATGTAGATCGCCTGCTGAATGCCGGAGCGGATAAGATCTCGATCAATTCTTCCGCCATTCGCAACCCTCAGCTGATTGATGACATTGCCAAGAACTTCGGTTCTCAGGTTTGCGTTCTGGCGGTAGATGCCAAGCAAACAGAAAACGGATGGAAGTGTTACCTGAACGGCGGGCGTATCGAAACCGATAAAGAATTGCTGGCATGGACCAAAGAGGCTCAGGAGCGTGGAGCAGGCGAAATCCTGTTTACGAGCATGAACCATGATGGGGTGAAGACCGGTTATGCGAACGAAGCGCTTGCTTCCTTGGCCGATCAACTCTCTATTCCCGTGATCGCTTCGGGCGGGGCAGGGCTGAAAGAACACTTCCGTGATGCTTTTTTAGTAGGAAAAGCAGATGCGGCGTTGGCTGCCAGCGTTTTTCATTTCGGAGAAATTAAAATTCCCGAATTAAAATCGTATCTTTGCGGCGAAGGAATAACCATCAGAGGGTGAGGCGGCATGGGCTCACACAAACGGTATAGTAAATTGAAATAGTAATTAGAACTTAATATAAGATGGAATTGGATTTCGATAAGATGAACGGACTTGTTCCGGCTATCATACAGGACAACGAGACACGCAAAGTCTTGATGCTGGGCTTCATGAACAAGGAAGCCTACGATAAAACGGTGGAAACCGGAAAAGTAACTTTCTTCAGCCGTACCAAAAATCGTCTTTGGACGAAAGGAGAAGAAAGCGGCAACTTCCTTCATGTGGTATCTATCAAAGCGGATTGTGACAACGATACCCTGTTGATCCAGGCAGATCCGGCAGGTCCTGTTTGTCATACAGGCACAGATACTTGCTGGGGTGAGAAAAACGAAGAACCGGTTATGTTCCTGAAAGCATTGCAGGATTTCATTGACAAACGTCACGAAGAAATGCCCCAAGGTTCTTACACCACCAGCCTGTTCGAATCCGGAATCAACAAGATCGCTCAGAAAGTAGGTGAGGAAGCTGTCGAAACAGTGATCGAAGCTACGAATGGAACAAACGAACGTCTGATCTATGAAGGAGCCGACCTGATTTATCACATGATTGTATTATTAACTTCAAAAGGCTATCGGATCGAAGACCTTGCACGCGAATTGCAGGAAAGACATAGCAGTACATGGAAGAAGCATTAATTCAATATAAAAACGTAGAAATCCATCAACAGGAACTCTGTGTACTGAGCGATGTCAATCTGGAATTGCACAAAGGAGAGTTCGTCTATCTGATCGGGAAGGTAGGTTCGGGGAAAACGAGCCTGCTCAAAACCTTTTACGGCGAACTGGACGTAATCGACGGCGAAGCGGAAGTGCTGGGCTATAATATGCGTTCAATCAAACGCAAGCATATCCCTCAGTTGAGAAGAAAGCTGGGAATTGTGTTTCAGGACTTTCAGCTGCTGACGGACCGTACCGTTTACAACAATCTGGAATTTGTGCTTCGTGCCACTGGCTGGAAGAACAAACGGGAAATTCAGGAAAGAATAGAGGAAGTGCTCGACCTCGTGGGAATGTCCAACAAGGGCTATAAACTCCCCAACGAACTTTCCGGCGGCGAACAGCAACGCATCGTTATCGCACGTGCCGTGCTCAATTCTCCGGCTATTATCCTGGCAGACGAGCCGACCGGAAATCTGGATGTGGAAACAGGCAAGTCCATCGTTGAATTGTTGCACAACATCTGCGAATCCGGTTCGTCGGTAGTGATGACAACGCACAATCTGCAATTGCTGAAAGAATATCCCGGCAGTGTATACCGCTGTTCCGAACATCGTATAACGGATGTGACAGACGAATACATGCCCAGACAGAGAACAATAGAAATAGATTTAAATATAGATAACTAAAACAGTAACGAAAATGAAAGTTTTAAAGTTTGGAGGAACTTCCGTGGGTTCTGCTCAGCGGATGAAGGAAGTAGCCAAATTGATTACCGATGGTGAACAGAAGATTGTTGTCCTTTCTGCAATGTCAGGAACAACAAATACATTGGTGGAAATTTCGGACTATCTGTATAAGAAGAATCCGGAGGGTGCCAACGAGATTATCAATAAGCTGGAATCAAAATATAAACAGCACGTTGATGAGCTTTTTGCAACTCAGGAATATAAACAGAAAGGTTTGGAAGTCATCAAGTCTCACTTCGACTACATCCGCTCCTATACTAAAGACCTTTTCACTTTGTTCGAAGAGAAAGTGGTTTTGGCACAGGGAGAGCTTATTTCTACGGCTATGGTCAACTTCTACCTGCAGGAATGCGGTGTGAAGTCCGTATTGCTTCCGGCTTTGGAATTCATGCGTACTGACAAGAACGCGGAACCGGACCCTGTATATATTAAGGAGAAACTGCAGACACAACTGGAATTGTATCCGGATATGGAGATTTACATCACACAAGGTTTCATCTGCCGCAATGCTTACGGTGAGATAGACAACCTGCAGCGTGGTGGCAGCGATTACACCGCATCCTTGATCGGTGCTGCCGTAAAGGCTTCCGAAATCCAGATATGGACGGACATCGACGGTATGCACAATAACGACCCGCGCATTGTGGACAAGACAGCGCCGGTTCGTCAGCTGCATTTCGAAGAAGCAGCCGAGCTGGCTTACTTCGGTGCAAAAATCCTGCACCCGACTTGCATCCAGCCTGCTAAATATGCCAATATACCTGTACGTCTGCTGAATACAATGGACCCGGATGCTCCCGGAACACTAATTTCTAATGACACGGAGAAAGGTAAGATTAAAGCCGTAGCTGCCAAAAACAATATTACAGCTATCAAGATCAAATCAAGCCGTATGTTGCTTGCTCATGGTTTCCTGCGTAAAGTATTCGAGATCTTTGAAAGCTATCAGACTTCTATTGACATGATCTGTACTTCAGAGGTCGGTGTATCTGTTACAATAGACAACACCAAGCATCTGAACGAGATTCTGGACGACCTGAAAAAATACGGTACTGTCACTGTTGACAAGGATATGTGTATTATCTGTGTAGTAGGTGACCTGGAATGGGAGAATGTCGGTTTCGAAGCTAAAGCGCTTGATGCGATGCGGGATATACCTGTACGAATGATTTCCTTTGGAGGAAGTAACTACAACATTTCCTTCCTTATCCGGGATTGCGATAAGAAGACGGCGTTGCAGTCGCTGAGCGATATGCTTTTCAACAACAAATAATTCCACAAATAATACGAGCGCTTTTATTGATACTGATAAAAGCGCTCTTTTTAACTAACTAAACAAGTTTCTTGAATTATGAAAGGAATATTTCCAATCGATAAATTCCGTACTTTGCAGACACCTTTCTATTATTATGATACGAAAGTGCTGCGTGATACATTGTCGGCTATTAACCAAGAGGTTGCCAAATATCCTAGCTATTCCGTACATTATGCCGTGAAGGCGAATGCCAATCCGAAAGTACTTACCATTATCCGTGAAAGCGGAATGGGAGCAGACTGCGTGAGTGGCGGAGAAATCCGTGCCGCTGTCCGTGCCGGATTCCCTGCCAATAAAATCGTTTTTGCCGGAGTCGGGAAAGCGGATTGGGAGATCAACCTCGGACTGGAATATGGCATCTTCTGTTTCAATGTAGAGTCTATCCCCGAACTGGAAGTCATCAACGAACTGGCTGCCGCTCAAAATAAGATCGCTAATGTCGCTTTCCGTATCAATCCGGATGTCGGGGCGCATACGCACGCCAATATCACCACCGGTCTGGCTGAAAACAAATTCGGTATCAGTATGCAGGACATGGACAGGGTGATCGATGTGGCTTTGGAAATGAAGAATGTAAAATTCATCGGTCTGCACTTCCATATCGGTTCGCAGATATTGGATATGGGTGATTTCATTGCTCTCTGTAATCGGGTGAATGAATTGCAGGACAAGCTCGAAGCACGCCGCATCCTGGTAGAGCATATCAATGTAGGAGGAGGTCTGGGCATTGACTACGGTCATCCGAACCGCCAGTCCGTTCCGGACTTCAAAAGCTACTTTGCTACCTATGCCGGACAACTGAAACTGCGTCCTTACCAGACGCTGCACTTCGAACTGGGACGTGCGGTGGTAGGACAGTGCGGCTCTCTGATATCCAAAGTGCTGTATGTAAAGCAGGGAACGAAGAAGAAATTTGCCATCCTCGATGCAGGTATGACAGACCTGATTCGTCCGGCTTTGTATCAGGCTTATCACAAGATGGAAAACATTACTTCGGAAGAACCCGTAGAGGCTTATGACGTAGTAGGCCCGATCTGTGAATCATCAGACGTTTTCGGTAAAGCGATTGACCTGAACAAAGTGAAGCGGGGGGACCTGATTGCACTTCGTTCCGCAGGTGCCTACGGTGAGATTATGGCATCCGGATACAACTGCCGTGAACTGCCGAAAGGATACACTTCGGACGAGCTGGTGTAAATAAAATGTGAATGTAGTTTAAAAATGCAGGGAGCTTGGAACAATTTTAACTGAAATCTTGTTATTTTTGTAATGAGTTCAAAAGAAAACTACATTAACAACTTAATAAAAATATACGATTATGATTTCAGAAAAATTACAGAAAGCAATCAATGAGCAGATCACTGCTGAAATGTGGTCTTCTAACCTGTATCTGGCAATGTCTTTCTACTTTGAGAAAGAAGGTTTCAGTGGCTTTGCACATTGGATGAAGAAACAATCTCAGGAAGAAATGGGACATGCTTATGCAATGGCCGATTACATCATCAAACGTGGCGGAACTGCTATAGTTGACAAGATTGATGTGGTTCCCAATGGCTGGGGTACTCCGCTGGAAGTGTTTGAACACGTTTACAAACACGAATGCCATGTATCTGCATTGGTAGACAAGCTGGTAGATGTGGCTGCTGCTGAAAAAGATAAAGCTACTCAGGATTTCTTGTGGGGATTTGTCCGCGAACAGGTAGAAGAAGAAGCTACTGCACAGGGAATTGTGGATAAAATCAAGAAAGCTGGTGATACCGGTATTTTCTTTGTTGATTCACAACTGGGACAACGCTGATAATGATCTGAAAAATAGAAAATTATATAAGAGAAGCTGTTTGGGTTTATATTCAGACAGCTTCTTTTTTTATCTTACTTATCAACTTCCCTGCCGGGCTATTTCTTTATCTTTCCTTTTTCCATAGCTCCCAGATAAATCTCCAGCGAGCGGGTAGAAATCTGTATTTCGCGGAAGGATACACCCAAAGAAGCGATTAACAGTATCAATGCCAGTCCGAATACATAAACCGATAACAACTGCAGTCCGATGTAAATAAGAAACATACTGACTACACAGAAAAAGAGGCTTGCTATCCCCAGTCCCTGCATCGTGCGTGTCAGATTCAACCGTTTCCTCAAATTCTCGATTTGTGCTACCGTGATATCCGTAGGATTTTCCATATAGCGGTCCCGCAACTGTCGCACCAGCTGCGCATACGATAAAAAACGATTGGTATAAGCCAGCAAAATCAGCGAAACAGCCGAAAAAAGCAAAGCAGGAGTAGTGAGCGTAAGTTCTTCCATCTTGAAAAATAGGTAATAGGTAATAAATAATAGGTAATAAGTAATAGGTAATAAGTAATAGGTCATGCGGGTAAAGCTACCGGCAGCTACGATTATTACCTATTACCTATTACTTATTACTTATTTCAAGGTTCCCAGTTCTTTGCCAACCTTAATAAAAGCAGCGATACATTTGTCGAGGTGTGCTTTCTCGTGTCCGGCAGAGATTTGTACACGGATACGTGCCTGTTCTTTCGGAACGACCGGATAATAGAATCCCGTCACATAAATGCCTTCTTCCTGCATGCGTGCGGCATAAATCTGAGAGAGTTTGGCATCATACAACATAACGGCGCAGATGGCACTTTGTGTCGGTTTGATGTCAAATCCGGCAGCTGTCATTTGGTCACGGAAATAGTTTACATTCTCTACCAGCTTGTCATGCAGCGCATTGCTTTCTTTCAGCATCTTGAATACTTCGAGACTTGCACCGATGATACCCGGAGCCAACGAGTTGGAGAACAGATAAGGACGGCTGCGCTGACGCAGTAAGTCGATGATCTCCTTGCGGCCGGTGGTAAATCCTCCCAATGCGCCTCCGAAAGCCTTGCCCAGTGTTCCCGTATAGATGTCTACGCGTCCGTAAGTCTTGTACAGTTCGCTGACGCCGTGGCCCGTAGCGCCAACCACACCTGCAGAGTGCGATTCGTCCACCATTACGAGTGCATCATATTTCTCGGCCAGGTCACAGATCTGATCCATAGGTGCTACATTTCCGTCCATAGAGAATACACCGTCGGTAACAACGATACGGAAACGTTGTGCCTGAGCTTCTTGCAAGCATCTTTCCAGATCCTTCATATCCGCGTTGGCATAGCGATAGCGTTTCGCTTTGCAAAGACGTACGCCGTCGATGATAGAAGCATGGTTCAGAGAGTCCGAGATGATGGCGTCTTCTTCGCTGAAAAGCGGTTCGAACACACCTCCGTTGGCGTCGAAACAGGCTGCATACAGAATGGTGTCTTCTGTCTGGAAATAATCAGAGATAGCAGCTTCCAGTTCCTTATGTATATCTTGCGTTCCGCAGATGAAGCGGACAGATGACATACCAAATCCACGGCGCTCCATCATTTCTTGAGAAGCTTTAATCAGACGGGGGTGATTGGACAGTCCCAGATAGTTGTTGGCGCAGAAATTCAGCACTTCTTTTCCTTTTACAGTGATGGCAGCTTGCTGCGCACTTTCGATCAGTCGTTCTTCTTTGTAAAGTCCGGCTTCCTTAATTTCAGCCAGTGTCTGGCTGAGGTGTTCTTTCATTTTACCGTACATAATGTTTGAGTGATTAAGTTAATGGTGCAAAGGACACGATTTTTCTTGGAATAAACAATATCTTTTTGATTTAAATCTGAAAAAAAAGTGCTTACTTTGCGCACTATTTAGCTTAACACTTTTATTTAAAAGGAAAAATGAAACACATTTTGATTATTGGAGCCACCGGACAAATAGGATCCGAGTTGACGATGGAGTTACGCAGGCGTTATGGAAACACAAACGTAGTAGCAGGTTACATCCAGGGTGCAGAGCCCAAAGGAGAGTTAAAAGAGTCGGGACCGTCGGCAGTTGTCGATGTAACGAATGGTGAAATGATTGAATCGGTGGTGAAGGAATACCACATTGATACCATATATAATTTGGCTGCACTGCTATCGGTGGTGGCTGAGTCCAAGCCGAAGCTAGCCTGGAAAATTGGTATTGACGGACTGTGGAATGTTTTGGAAGTGGCGCGTGAGCAGGGATGTGCGGTATTTACCCCCAGTTCTATCGGATCGTTCGGTGCAAGCACGCCTCATACACAGACACCACAGGATACTATCCAGCGTCCCCGTACTATGTATGGAGTCACCAAGGTAACGACAGAGTTGCTGAGTGACTACTATTTTAACAAATACGGTGTTGACACACGTGCTGTCCGTTTCCCGGGCATCATTTCGAACGTGACCCCTCCGGGAGGAGGAACCACCGATTATGCTGTCGATATTTATTATTCGGCAGTAAGAGGAGAAAAATTTGTGTGCCCTATCAAAGAAGGCACTTTAATGGATATGATGTATATGCCGGACGCGCTGAACGCAGCAATCATGCTGATGGAAGCAGATCCGACCAAGCTGATACACCGCAACGCTTTCAATATCGCCTCTATGAGTTTCGACCCTGAGACGATTTTCCATGCCATCAAGAAGCATGTGCCCGCGTTCGAGATGATCTATGATGTAGATCCTTTGAAGCAGCGCATAGCGGACAGCTGGCCCGATAGTCTGGATGACACTTGCGCCCGCGAGGAGTGGGGGTGGAAGCCGGCTTACGATCTGGAAAGCATGACGGTAGATATGCTTGAAAAGCTAAGAGAGAAACTGAAAAAATGAAAAAACTAATTGCGGGGGTTCTGGTGCTCACTATCCTTGGTTCCTGTGGAAACAAGAAAACGAACATCGACCCCTTTGCATCTATCACTCAAGAGGTGGATTCTATCCGGCACAAAGCCGATTCGATCCATCAGGAGGAATTGCCGGAAGAGCCCAAACCGACAGAAGCGGACGAATCTTTCGACGATTTTATCTATAATTTTGCTTCCGATGATGCCTTGCAGCGTCAGCGTGTCAAGTTTCCGTTGCCCTATTACAAGGGAGATGAGAAAACCAATATCGAAGAACGCAACTGGAAGCATGATGACTTATTTACCAAACAGCATTATTATACGCTCCTGTTTGATAAAGAAGAAGACATGGATTTGGTGGGGGACACCTCACTGACCTCCGTTCAGGTGGAATGGATATTCGTGAAAACCCGAATGGTGAAAAAGTATTATTTTGAGCGTATCAAAGGGGCATGGATACTGGAGGCTATCAATCTGCGCCCTGTTGAGCGGAATGAAAATGAAGACTTTGTGGAGTTTTTCAGTCATTTTGCTGCCGACAGCCTTTTTCAAAGCCGGCGTGTGCAGGAGCCTCTGGCTTTTGTCACCTCAGATCCGGACGATGACTTCTCTATTCTAGAGACTTCTCTTGATTTGAACCAGTGGTTTGCTTTCAAGCCAGCATTGCCTACAGACCGCCTTTCAAATATCAATTACGGACAGCGGAATGATGATAACTCGCCGACAAAGATTCTCGCCTTGAAGGGAATCGGAAACGGCTTCTCTAATATTCTATATTTCAGGCGGAAAGCAGGCGAATGGCAACTGTATAAGTTTGAAGATACCAGTATTTAACAACGAAAAAACGGAAGATATGTATTCTCTTTTATCACACAATACGTTCGGCATTGATGTCTATGCCGAACGGTTTCAGGAATATGCTTCGGTAGAAGAACTGAAGACATTGATAGCTCAAGGTGCCCTTACGACACCTTTTTTGCATATAGGCGGCGGAAGCAACCTGCTTTTTGTCAAAGACTATGAAGGGCTGGTCTTACATTCCCGCATCGAAGGGATCGAGGTGACGGAAGAGGATGAACGGAGTGTAGCCGTGCGGGTAGGAGCAGGCGTGGTTTGGGATGATTTTGTAGGATATTGTGTAGAGCATGGCTGGTATGGAACGGAAAATCTCTCCCTTATTCCCGGTGAAGTGGGAGCGAGTGCCGTGCAGAATATCGGTGCCTATGGTGTGGAAGTGAAAGACTTGATCACCTCTGTCGAAACAGTGAACATTCACGGTGAGGAGCGTGTTTATGCTGTAGATGAATGTGGCTATGCCTACCGCGACAGCATTTTCAAACGTCCGGAGAATAAATCCGTATTTGTGACTTATGTCTGCTTCCGGCTCAGCAAGGAAGAACGTTATACATTAGATTACGGCACCATCCGTCAGGAACTCGAACAGTATCCCGAACTGACCTTGCCGGTACTCCGGAAAGTGATTATCGATATCCGTGAAAGCAAATTGCCCGACCCGAAAGTGATGGGAAATGCCGGTAGTTTCTTTATGAATCCCATCGTTCCGCGCGAAAAACTGGAAGCCTTGCAGCAGGAATTTCCCCGAATCCCCTTCTACGAACTGAATGACGGACGAGTGAAGATTCCGGCAGGATGGATGATTGATCAGTGTGGCTGGAAAGGAAAAGCATTAGGTCCGGCGGCAGTGCATGACAAGCAGGCCTTGGTGCTCGTTAATCGGGGCGGAGCGAAAGGCAGCGACATCCTTGCGCTTTCGGATGCGGTACGGGCTTCTGTTCGTGCGAAATTCGGCATAGACATTCATCCGGAAGTAAATTTGGTTGGGAAATGAAAGTAAGAATACTTGGAAGCGGAACATCGACGGGAGTTCCTCAGATTGGATGCACCTGTCCGGTCTGCACTTCTGCCGATCCGAAGGATAATCGTCTGCGTGCGTCTGCAATCGTTGAGACGGAAGATGCGCGGATACTTATAGACTGCGGGCCCGATTTTCGGGCGCAGGTGTTACACCTTCCTTTTGAGAAGATAGACGGTGTGCTCATTACGCACGAACATTATGACCACGTGGGCGGGCTGGATGATTTGCGTCCGTTTTGCCGCTTCGGGGCGGTTCCTATCTATGCCGAAGAATATGTGGCACGCGCATTGCGTTTGCGGATGCCTTATTGTTTTGTCGATCACCGTTATCCCGGTGTTCCTGATATTCCCTTGCAGGAAATTGAGGTCGGGCACGCCTTTTCCATCCACCATACGGAAGTGGTGCCTTTGCGGGTGATGCACGGTCGGCTGCCGATTTTGGGCTACCGTATCGGCAGGCTGGGGTATATCACGGATATGCTGACCATGCCCGAAGAATCGTATGAACAATTGGAAGGGATAGATGTTCTGATTATGAATGCGCTTCGTATCGCTCCTCATCCTACTCACCAGAATCTGGAGGAGGCATTGAAGGTGGCAGAACGTATTCGGGCAAAGGAGACATACTTCATCCACATGAGTCATGATATGGGGCTGCACAAGAAGGTAGAGAAGGAGCTTCCTGAAAATATTCACCTTACATATGACGGAATGGAAATCATTTTCTGATTATTGGTGATTTTTTTAGCAAAAGTTTTGTTTTCTTTGTAGAAATTATTATTTTTGCCCCTAGCCGATAAACAGCAAATATTATGAAACTTCGTACGATAGTGAAAATAGCGATCACTTCTTCTGTTGTACTTTTGTGCTCAGGTTTTGCGTTGTACTCTTTTTTTAGGTTGTCGGCTGCCGAGGATCAGAAGGATTTTGATCTCTATACCTTGGTTCCGTCCTCTGTTTCAGCAGTGTTTGCGACGGAAGATGTAGCCGAATTTGTAATGGAAGTGGATGAGCTGACCTGTAGTCGGGATCACCAGTATCTTTATGTTTCCAAACTCTTTTCTTATCTGAAACAATATCTTTATTCTCTTCTCGAAGATGCTCCTCACGGTCTGAGCAGGCAAATGAATCAGATGCTGATCAGTTTCCATGAGCCGGACAATGATCGTAATCAGGTGCTTTACTGCCGGTTGGGGAATGGAGACCGTGCGCTGATCGACCGTTTTGTGCAGAAATATGTTTCGTCGGGCTATCCTTCGAAAACATTCGATTATAAGGGTGAAGATATCATTATCTATCCGATGGCGGACGGTGATTTTCTCGCCTGCTATCTGACGGAAGACTTTCTGGTGCTCAGTTGTCAGAAAAAGCTGATAGAGGAGGTGATAGATATCCGCAAAACCGGCAAGTCGCTGGCTGCCGACTCTGCTTTTAAAGAAGTGCGGGCGCCGAAGAAAAGTCCGACTGTTGCTACCGTCTACACTCGTCTGGCAGGAATGATGGGATGGACGGAGTTTGATATGAAGCTGAAGGATGATTTCATTTATTTCTCCGGAGTCAGCCATTATGTAGATACTTGTTTTAACTTTATAAATGTAATCCGCCAGCAGGAATCTGTCAAAGGATTTCCGGGCGAGACACTGCCTTCCACTGCTTTTTATTTCAGTAAACAGGGCATTACGGACTGGGCATCCCTGCTTTCCTATGGCGGTACGCAGGAATATGCGACGGCAGGCAGAACGAGTGAAGTGCTGAATCGGGATCGGGAATTGTCACGTTATCTGGCAGAGAATACGGGGCAGGATTTGGTGGCTTGTCTTTTCCAGCGGGAAGACTCTCTGATGGGGCCTGCGGCTGTTTTAAGTCTCTCGGTGATGGATGTGGCTGAGGCGGAAAGGATGTTGCGCTCTTTGGTAAATACGGCTCCGGCAGAGGAAGGAACAGGCCGGAATTCACGTATAACTTTTTGTTATACTCCCTCTAAAGCATACCCTGTGTACAGGTTGCCTCAAACAACGTTGTTTACGCAACTAACCAGTTTTGTAGAGCCGTCCTTGCATGTTTTCGCTACATTTTATGGCGGACGTTTACTGCTTGCCCCCGATGAAGATAGTTTGTCACGATATATCCGCCAGCTGGATAATGACGAAGTGCTTGACGGCGCTTTGGCTTATCGGGCGGGGACGGACGGATTGTCCGATTCGTATCATTTCATGTTGATGGCGGACTTTGGACACGTGCTCGAACAGTCCGGACATCAGGTTCATTACGTGCCGGAATTCTTTCTCCGCAACTCCGAATTTTTCCGTAATTTCATTCTTTTTGCGCAGTTTACTTGTGCGGACGGGATGGTCTATCCCAACATTGTTTTGAAGTATAAATCCGAATAGAATTCGAAGAAAAAAACTGGCGAAAATAGAGGGGAAAAATAGCTCTTAATTTGCGAAACTAAAAGCTCTGAAACGCCTTCTGGCAGGGCGCGAAAACCGAATGGAAACCAGTAGAGTAGAGAAGAGTATATAATTCTATTCTAAAGAAATAGAATTAATAAGAAAAAAGATAGAGAATTTTGCCGCCGCTGATTCACTTTTTATTCCATTCCGTAAGATGCCTTTGAGAGAATTCATGAAGGGGTGTCAAAAGAACTAAAGTGGGGGCTAAAAAATCGATTCTATCTCTATTCTCCTCCTTCGGGAAGGAGGAATGGTCGCAGACCGAGGTGGTAGGAGAAATAATGTTTATTTCTATTTCTTTGTAAATGATAGGATTATGTATTCACCTACCACCTCCCCCTACGGGTACTCCTCCTTCCTGAAGGAGGAGAGTTTAGTTACTATTGACTTTTGGCATACCTTCATGGGGGCTTTTCCGTCTCGCTGTCCAATCTCCTTCGTCTCGCTGCTCAATCTCCTTCAGCTCGCTGCTCAATTCCTTTCGCCTTGCTGCTCAGTCCTTTTCAGCTCGCTGCTGAATCCGCATTGGCCCCGAGGTGAATTCACTTCAGCTCGGTGTCCGGTTACCTCAGGGGACAGTCATAAAAAAAACTCCCGACAGAAATAGTTCCATCGGGAGTTTTTTATGCAGATTGTTTTTAATTCTTAGAACGGCAGGTCGTCTTTTGCGTCACCCATCGTGAAATCCGGGGTAGCAGACGGAGCCGGGGGAGGAACGGGAGCACCCGGAGCCATAGGAGCACCTGCGCCTACACGTTCAACTTTCCATGCACGGATACTGTTGAACCAACGGTCGTTCCATTGACGGGCGTCAACGTCGAATGATACGGTCAGTTCTTCGCCCATCTGAATGTTGAACTGTTCGATTTTGTCGGCGCCAAATACGTCGAAACACATTTTGCGCGGATATTGGTCATGGTTTTCGATTACGAACTCTTGTGATTTCCACTCGTTGCCGCTAGTCTTTGAAACTCCACCTCTCGGAGGGAGGATAGCGATGATTTTTCCTGTAAATTCCATTGCGATAATTTTAAATTCTGCGGCGAAGTTACAATTTTTTAGGAATATCCCTCACACAATGCTTGTTTTTTCTTTCGTTTTCTTGGGCAGCACGAATCTTTTTTCGTAACTTTGTGCGATATATAATTCAAAACTTAAATACTCGAAAATATATGAAATTTATCGTTTCAAGTACTGCTCTTTCCAGCCATTTACAGGCTATCAGTCGTGTAATTAACTCTAAGAATGCGCTGCCTATTCTCGATTGTTTTCTCTTCGAATTGGAAGACGGAACATTGTCTGTGACTGTTTCTGACAGTGAAACGACCATGGTGACAACCGTTGAGGTAAATGAAAGCGATACAAACGGGCGTTTTGCCGTAGTAGCGAAAACATTGCTTGATGCACTGAAAGAAATTCCGGAACAACCGTTGACATTTGACATCAACACGGACAATTATGAAATCACAGTGCAGTATCAGAACGGAAAGTATAGTCTGATGGGACAGAATGCTGACGAATTTCCGCAGTCGGCTGTGCTGGGCGAAAATGCAGTCCGCGTGGAGATGGAAGCAGGTGTACTGCTGGGTGGTATCAACCGTTCGGTATTCGCAACTGCCGACGACGAACTCCGTCCGGTAATGAACGGTATATATTTCGATATTACAACAGAAGACATCACGATGGTGGCATCGGACGGTCATAAGCTGGTACGTTGCAAAACGCTGGCTGCCAAAGGAAACGAACGTGCCGCGTTCATCCTTCCGAAGAAACCCGCTACATTGCTGAAAAACCTGCTTCCGAAAGAACAGGGAACAGTAACCATCGAATTTGACGAACGCAACGCTGTGTTTATGCTGGAAAGCTACCGCATGGTCTGCCGTCTGATCGAAGGACGCTATCCGAACTACAACTCGGTAATTCCGCAGAACAACCCTCATAAAGTGACTGTAGACCGTCAGCAACTGATCGGAGCTTTGCGCCGCGTGTCTATCTTTTCTTCACAGGCAAGCAGTTTGATCAAGCTGCGTATGCAGGAGAATCAGATTGTGATTTCCGCACAGGACATCGATTTCTCCACTTCTGCCGAAGAAACACAAGTTTGCCAATATTCGGGTGCCGCTATGAGCATCGGATTCAAATCTACTTTCCTCATCGATATCCTGAACAATATTTCGGCCGATGAAGTGGTAATCGAACTTGCCGATCCGTCGCGTGCCGGAGTCATTGTGCCGGTAGAACAGGAAGAAAATGAAGACTTGCTGATGCTGCTGATGCCGATGATGCTGAACGATTAGTTATTTAATGGAAAATTGAAAATGGATAATGGATAATGAGCTGCGCTGTCAGTGTTCAGGAGTTATCCATTTTTTATGTTTCCTATCCATTATCAATTCTCCATAATCCATTATCCATTAAAGAAAGAAATGAAATTAAATTTGAAAAACCCGATTGTGTTCTTCGATCTGGAGACAACGGGAACCAATATCAACACAGACCGGATCGTTGAAATTTGCTATCTGAAAGTATATCCTAACGGGAATGAGGAAACGAAAACAATGCGTATCAATCCCGAAATGCATATTCCTGAAGCTTCTTCTGCCGTACATGGCATTTATGATGCCGATGTAGCGGACTGTCCGACTTTCAAGGAGGTGGCAAAGAATGTGGCCCGTGACATTGAAGGCTGCGATTTGGCTGGATTCAACTCTAATCGCTTCGATATTCCGGTATTGGCAGAGGAATTTCTTCGTGCCGGTGTAGATATCGATATGACGAAGCGCAAGTTTGTCGATGTACAGGTGATTTTCCACAAGATGGAGCAACGTACCCTTTCGGCTGCCTATAAGTTCTATTGCGAAAAGAGTCTGGAAGACGCCCATACGGCCGAGGCCGATACACGTGCCACTTATGAGGTGCTGAAAGCACAGCTCGACCGCTATCCGGATCTTCAGAACGACATCGCCTTCCTGGCAGAATATTCAAGTTTCACTAAGAATGTGGACTTTGCCGGCCGGATGGTGTATGACGACAATGGTGTGGAAGTATTTAATTTCGGAAAATATAAAGGAATGTCTGTAGCCGAGGTACTGAAGAAAGACCCCGGATACTACAGCTGGATTTTAAACAGTGATTTCACGTTGAATACCAAGGCGGTGCTGACTAAAATCCGTCTGCGTGAAATGAGTAATTTGATTACAAAATAATGCTAAAAGGAAAAAAGATAATTCTTGGAATAACCGGTAGCATCGCTGCTTATAAGGCTTGTTACATTATCCGCGGACTGATAAAGCAGGGAGCGGAAGTGCAGGTGGTCATTACTCCGGCGGGAAAAGAATTTATTACTCCCATCACTCTTTCGGCTTTGACCAGTAAGCCGGTCATCAGCGAGTTTTTTGCCCAACGAGACGGTACGTGGAACAGCCATGTGGACTTGGGTCTGTGGGCGGATGCCATGCTGATCGCACCCGCTACCGCCTCCACCATCGGAAAGATGGCGAACGGGATAGCAGACAATATGCTGATAACCACTTATCTTTCGGCCAAAGCTCCGGTATTCATTGCACCGGCTATGGACCTCGATATGTATGCACATCCTTCTACACAGAAGAATCTGGATATATTGCGTTCCTACGGCAACCGCATCATTGAGCCCGCAACGGGTGAACTTGCCAGCCATCTGGTCGGCAAAGGGCGTATGGAAGAACCGGAAAACATTATCCGAGTGCTGGACGAGTTTTTCTCTGCGAGTGCCGAACTTCAGGGAAGGAAAATTATGATAACTGCCGGACCGACTTACGAAAAGATCGATCCGGTCCGTTTTATCGGCAATTATTCTTCCGGTAAGATGGGATTTGCTTTGGCGGAAGAATGTGCCCGTCGTGGGGCAGAGGTGACGTTGATCGCCGGACCGGTGCAACTGAAAACGCAGCATTCGCGTATCCACCGGATAGATGTGGAATCTGCTCAGGAAATGTATGAGGCAGCGCAAACCTGTTTCCCGACTTCCGACGTGGGGATTCTTTGTGCGGCAGTCGCCGATTTCCGCCCGGAAACGGTGGCCGGCAAAAAGATCAAACGGGAGAAGGAAGAAGAACTGACCTTGCATCTTCAGGCTACGCAGGACATTGCTGCAAGTCTGGGAAAGATCAAAGAAGACAATCAACTGTTAGTGGGGTTTGCCCTCGAAACAAATAACGAACAGCAGAATGCCGAAGGAAAGCTCGAACGTAAAAACTTTGACTTTATCGTCCTCAACTCTCTGAATGACGCGGGAGCCGGCTTCCGTCACGATACAAACAAGATTAGCATTATTGATCGCAAAGGTCGCGAGGATTATCCTCTGAAGCCCAAACAGGAAGTAGCGCAAGACATCATCAACCATCTGATTGCCGTCTTGACTCACTGATCTTTATTTTTTAGGTTTAATTTTTAATTTACAGAAGGTGTTACGTTCACTTTATATTCAGAATTACGCATTGATAGAAAAACTGGATATCGGTTTTGAAACAGGCTTCTCGGTCATCACAGGCGAGACGGGGGCCGGAAAATCGATTATTCTGGGAGCTATCGGTCTGCTGCTCGGACAGCGTGCCGATGTGAAAGCGATTCGTCGTGGAGCTTCTAAATGTATTATCGAAGCACGTTTTGATATCTCGGCTTACGGTATGCGCCCGTTTTTTGAAGAGAACGAACTGGAATACGACGACGAGGAATGTATCCTGCGGCGCGAAGTGCAGGCGTCCGGCAAAAGCCGCGCATTCATTAATGATACGCCTGCTTCGCTGGCACAGGTGAAGGAATTGGGCGAACAACTGATCGATGTACATTCGCAGCATCAGAATCTTTTGCTCAATAAAGAAGGTTTCCAACTGAATGTACTCGATATTCTGGCTCATAACGATGATGCGCTGGAGAAGTATCATTTACTGTATAATGAATGGAAGCTGCTCGACCGTGAATTGTCCGAGCTGACGGCACTTGCCGAGCAAAGCCGGACGGATGAGGACTATCTTCGTTTCCAGCTGGAACAACTGGAGGAAGCTCATCTGGTGGAAGGGGAACAGAGTGAACTGGAGCAGGAGGCGGAAACTCTGAGTCATGCTGAGGAGATCAAAGCGGGGCTTTACCGCATCGAACAGTCTTTTTTCTCGGACGAAGGCGGACTGCTTTCTTTCCTGAAAGATAATCTGAATACGCTGAATAATCTGAGAAAGGTGTATCAGCCTGCCGGAGAACTGAGCGACCGCATGGAAAGTGCCTACATCGAACTGAAAGATATTTCGCAGGAAGTCTCAGCGCAGGGAGAATCCATCGAGTTTAATCCTACCCGTCTGGACGAAGTGAACGATCGTCTGAATCTGATTTACTCCCTGCAACAGAAGCATCGGGTACAGACACTTGAAGAATTGATGGCCTTGGCAGACCAATATCGCAGTAAGTTGTCCGAGATCACCTCTTATGATGATCGCATAGCCGAACTGACTGCCCGCAAGGAAGCCCAGTATGAACGGGTGAAGAAGCAAGCCACCGTGCTGACAAAAGCCCGTGCGGCAGCCGCCCGTGAAGTGGAGAAACAACTGGCTGAACGGCTGGTCCCGCTGGGTATGCCCAACGTCCGCTTCCAAGTGGAAATGGGATTGAAGAAAGAACCGGGCATACAGGGGGAGGATACTGTCAACTTCCTGTTCTCCGCCAACAAGAACGGAACGTTGCAAAGCATATCTTCCGTTGCTTCTGGAGGTGAAATTGCGCGTGTGATGCTTTCTATCAAAGCGATGATCGCCGGTGCGGTGAAACTGCCTACGATTGTATTTGATGAGATCGATACCGGAGTTTCCGGTGAAATAGCCGACCGTATGGCGGATATGATGCAGGAAATGGGTGACTGCAACCGTCAGGTGATCAGTATCACACATCTGCCTCAGATCGCAGCTCGCGGGCGCGCTCATTATAAAGTATATAAGAAGGACAGCGATACGGAAACGAACAGCCATATCCGCCGTCTCACCGATGAAGAACGGGTAGAGGAGATCGCTCACATGCTGAGCGGAGCCACATTGACCGAGGCTGCCCTCAGCAATGCGAAGGCCCTGTTGGCCCGTACTTCATAATCCATAATTCAAAATTTATAATTCAAAATTACAATGACCGATAAAAGTGAAATGATTTTCGGCGTCCGTGCCGTCATAGAGGCCATTCAGGCTGGAAAAGAGATTGATAAGATCCTCGTTAAGAAAGACATTCAAAGTGATCTTTCCAAAGAGCTTTTCGCAGCATTGAAAGGATTGCTGATTCCTGTTCAGCGTGTGCCGGTGGAACGTATCAACCGCATCACACGGAAGAATCATCAGGGTGTGGTTGCCTTCATTTCCTCTGTGACCTATCAGAAGACGGAAGACCTCGTTCCTTTCTTATTCGAGCAAGGCAAGAATCCGTTTTTTGTGATGTTGGATGGCATAACGGATGTGCGTAACTTTGGTGCGATAGCCCGTACCTGCGAATGTGCCGCGGTGGATGCGGTGATTATTCCTGCGCGTGGCAGCGTATCGGTGAATGCCGATGCCATGAAGACTTCCGCAGGTGCGTTGCATACATTGCCTGTCTGCCGCGAACAGAATCTGCGTGCGACTTTGCAGTATCTCAAGGACAGCGGTTTCCGTATCGTTGCCGCTACCGAGAAAGGAGATTATGACTATACGAAAGCCGATTATACGGGACCGATGTGTATCATCATGGGAGCGGAGGACACCGGTGTATCATATGATCATCTGGCTCTCTGTGACGAATGGGTGAAGATACCGATGCTGGGAACTATCGAATCTCTGAATGTTTCCGTAGCTGCCGGTATTTTGATTTATGAAGCTGTGAAACAAAGAAACAACGACTGATATGAAGAAACTTTTAATCTTACCTTTAGCGCTTTTCCTCTTGGTACAGAGCGGTCTGGCGCAAACCCCGAAATGGGTGGAGAAGGCGAAACGTGCTGTTTTCTCAGTAATAACTTATGATAAGAATGACAAGATGCTGAATACCGGAAACGGATTTTTCGTATCCGAAGACGGACTGGCTCTCTCTGACTACAGTCTCTTCAAAGGGGCTGAGCGTGCGGTGATTGTCACAGCCGAAGGCAAGCAAATGCCGGTCAGCCTGATTTTGGGAGCAGATGATATGTACGATGTGATCAAGTTTCGTGTGGCCATCACCGAGAAGAAAGTGCCGTCACTGGTAGTGGCGACTACTGCTCCGGTTACAGGCGCTGACGCATGGATGCTTCCTTATTCTACGCAGAAGAGCATTGCCTGCGTTTCGGGTAAAGTGAAGGATGTATCGAAGATTGCTGGAGAATACCATTACTATACCTTGAGTATGCAGATGAAAGACAAGATGGTGAGTTGTCCGGTGATGAATGCGGAAGGCCAGGTGTTCGGTATTTCACAGAAGTCCTCCGGTGCGGATACGGTAACGACTTGTTATGCGGCAGGGGCAGCTTTTGCAATGTCGCAGAAGATTAGTGCTCTGTCTTTGGGAGACGTTGCTCTGAAGAATATCGGTATCCGGAAAGGATTGCCCGAAGCGGAGGATCAGGCATTGGTGTATCTGTTTATGGCTTCCACGCAGATGTCGGCTGATGAATATGAGAAATTGCTGGACGATTTCATTCGCCAGTTCCCCAGCAGTACCGATGGATATATCCGTCGTGCCAACTATTACGTAGCAAAAGGTAAGGATGACCAGTCTTATTTTGACAAGGCTGTAGCCGACTTTAATCAAGCCTTGAAGGTGGCGGCTAAAAAGGATGATGTGTATTATAATATCGCCAAGCTGATATACGGTTATCAGCTTTCAAAACCGGAAACGACTTATAAAGACTGGACGTATGATACGGCTTTGAAGAATCTCCGTCAGGCGATGGCTATCGATCCTTTGCCCGTTTATACGCAGTTGGAAGGAGATATACTTTTTGCACAGCAGGACTATGCAGGTGCTTTGGCCGCTTATGAGAAGGTGAATGCCAGCAATCTGGCTTCAGCAGCCTCATTCTTTAGTGCCGCCAAGACGAAAGAATTGCTGAAGGCAGATGCCAAAGAAGTGTTGGCATTGATGGACAGTTGCATTGCTCGTTGTCCGCAGCCTGTCACGGCAAACTTTGCTCCTTATCTGCTGGAACGTGCACAGATGTATATGAACAACGATCAGGCAAGAAATGCAATGCTCGATTATGATGCTTATTATAAGGCTGTGAATGGACAGGTCAATGACCTTTTCTATTATTATCGTGAGCAGGCTGCGTTGAAAGCCCGCCAATATCAGCGTGCATTGGATGATATCGTGAAAGCGATTGAATTGAGTCCCAAAGATCTGACTTATCGGGCAGAACATGCAGTGGTTAATCTGCGTGTAGGACGTTACGAAGAATCCATGAAGATACTGAATGAAATTCTGAAAGACGAGCCGAAATATGGGGAAGCATACCGGTTGTTGGGCCTTTGTCAGATACAGTTGAAGAAGACGGACGAAGCTTGCGGAAACTTCAATAAAGCGAAGGAACTGGGTGATCCGAATGTGGATGAACTTATAAAAAAATATTGTAAATAAGCGGAGGTGCTTGGAAAGAATAACGTCTTACTTTCTTTTCGGACTCCTTAGTAGTAAAAATAAACCCCTGCCGGCTTCTACAGTCGGCAGGGGTTCTCGTTTTTGGGGACGTTTGTAAAATACTCTCTCTCTCTAATTTCTCCCCACTTGTCAAGTTCAGGTTTCAGGTCTTAATATGATATATAGGTTTGATTCTTTTTTTTCTCCCGTTTATAAGTTAAATGCAGCAGTTTATAGAATACTGCATCCTTTCTTTATTTTTTTTCTCAGAATAGTTATTTTTTTTCTTTTTATGGTAAAATCTTCTGATTGAGGTGGAGCTTTTAATTCTTTTTTAAGGGCTGGGCAATGAAAATATTGAATATTTCATTGTTCGTAAATGGTATAATAAATAGGTGTTGAAAATGAAACAAACAGATATTTCCCTCTAATTATGGTCGTTTAACGAAAATATTATTGTTTTTTATTTGCGTATATTGGTAAATATGGTCATCTTTGCACCGTTATTCGTTTCTGTTTGTTAAAGAATAACGAATAAGTGTGGGGTAAATAGATGATTTTTAGTAAAAAAGACATTCAAGAAGTTCTGCCGGCAGATGTGACTGGCAGGAGCGTAGCGTACCATAAACGTTGGTTAGTGGCTTTAGTACGTATTTCTCATGAGAAGAAAACGAGTGAGCGACTATCTAAAATGGGTATTGAAAACTTCCTTCCTGTTCAGCAAGAAGTGCATCAATGGAGTGATCGTCGAAAGGTAGTCGAGCGTGTTCTTCTTCCGATGATGATATTTGTGCATGTCGATATGTATGAACAGAAAGAAGTTTTGACATTGGGCTCTATCAGCCGATATATGGTATTGCGTGGAGAAAGTACTCCTGCTGTCATTCCGGATGGACAGATGCACCGCTTTAAATTTATGCTAGACTATTCGGACGAGGCGATTAATATGAGTACGACTCCCTTGTCACCAGGAACCAAGATTAAGGTTATCAAAGGGCCATTATCCGGACTTCAGGGAGAATTGGTTACAGTAAATGGAAAATCGAAAGTAGCAGTCCGTCTAACTATGTTGGGATGTGCTTTTGTAGATATACCAGTAGGGTGTGTAGAGCCTCTGGAGAAATAAGGGTTTAAATATAAGTGAAACAAGCATTAAGTGAATAAAAGGGGTATGGTGAGTTTTTTACTACAAGAAAATATTGATGAACTGCAACATCTGGCAGATCATTTACTTCACATCGGTGATAAAAATGGGTATGTATACACCGATGACCTTTCTGCATTACAACAATCAATCCACGAAAAGATAAACGATTTATATTCACAACGGGGGAAGACACCGGAGCAGGATGCTACCCTGTGTTTGGCCATCCTTCAGGGATATAATGTGTCGATGTACGCCAATCCGGAAGACGAGGATAGAAAACGGTCTGTCTTGCAGCGTTCTCTGACCCTTCTTGATGTTCTTCCCCCATCTCTTCTTAAACAACAGTTGTCTGCCGTCTGTCACGGTATGCAGGAACTGTGTGAAACCAACTAACTTTTTTATTTGTCAATGAAAATACAACGACTTTTTAGCATTCTACTTTTTTGTTCTATGCTGGGAAGTGGCTCGCTTATGGCCCAGTCCATGAGTGACTCACAGGTACTGGAATATGTGAAGGACGGCATCCGGCAAGGCAAGGAACAGAAACAGCTTGCTTCCGAGCTTGCGCGTAAAGGTGTGACCAAGGAACAGGCTATGCGTGTGAAGCAGCTCTATGAGCAGCAGAACAATGTAAACACCTCCCAATCCACGGGTACGGATATCAACGAGTCCCGCCTTCGTGAAGAGACTAAGGAAAATACTTCCGACATGCTGGAAGATCATCCGACTACGGAAGATTTGGCCCGTGAGGATCAGGTTTTCGGGCGCAACATCTTCAATACCCGCAACCTGACGTTCGAGCCTAGTGTCAACCTTGCCACTCCTGCCAATTACCGTCTGGGTCCCGGTGATGAAGTCATCATCGATATCTGGGGTGCTAGCCAGAACACGATCCGCCAGCAGATCTCTCCTGAAGGCACCATCAATATTCAGAAGATCGGTCCTGTCAACCTTAGCGGTATGACAGTCTCCGCCGCCAACGACTATCTGAAGGGCGCCCTGAATAAGATCTATAACGGTCTGAACAATACTACCGACCCTACTTCCGACATCCGTCTGACTTTGGGTAATATCCGTACTATCCAGATCAATGTGATGGGAGAAGTCGTGCAGCCGGGTACCTACGCTCTTTCTTCCTTCTCTACCGTCTTCCACGCGCTTTACCGTGCAGGCGGCGTGAGTGATATCGGCAGCCTCCGAAACGTTCAGTTGGTACGCAACGGAAAGAATATCGCCACCATCGACGTCTACGAATTTATCATGAAAGGCAACACACAGGATGACATCCGCCTTCAGGAAGGTGACGTGGTTATCGTCCCCGCCTACGATGTCTTGGTAAAGATCAGCGGCAAGGTAAAACGTCCTATGCGTTTCGAAATGAAGAAAGACGAGAACCTTGCCACTTTAATCAAATATGCCGGCGGCTTTGAAGCCGATGCCTACACCCGTTCATTGCGTGTTGTCCGTCAGAATGGTGAGGAATATGAGGTCAACACGGTCAAGGATATGGACTACAGCATCTACACAATGCGTAACGGCGACGTTGTAACAGCCGAAGCCATTCTTAACCGCTTCACAAACAAACTGGAAATCCGTGGCGCTGTCTATCGTCCCGGCATCTACCAGCTCAGCGGTAAACTGAACACGATCCGCGAACTTGTCCATGAAGCCCAGGGCCTGACCGGTGACGCTTTCCTGAATCGTGCCGTCCTTTATCGCCAGCGTGAGGATTTGACCAGTGAAGTTGTTCAGATAGACATCAGGTCTATCATGAACGGTACTTCCCCGAACCTCGCCCTGATGAAGAATGACATCCTCTACATCCCGAGCATTCACGATCTGGAAGATCGTGGCAATGTCACAGTTCACGGTGAGGTCGCCCAACCGGATTCCTATCCCTACGCTGATAACATGACACTTGAGGATCTGATCATCCAGGCCGGTGGCTTGAAAGAAGCCGCCTCCACTGTCCGCATTGATGTGTCGAGAC
>NZ_JAHQUN010000046.1:0-43002 GCF_019052485.1 Bacteroides sp. MSK.20.82 | reverse complement strand
ACCCGCGACCCTCAGCTTGGAAGGCTAATGCTCTATCAACTGAGCTACTTCCGCATTCTTGCCAAAGTTGTCACTCTGATTGTGGGCAAAGATGGATTCGAACCACCGAAGTCGAAAGACAGCAGATTTACAGTCTGCCCCATTTGGCCACTCTGGTATTTGCCCTTAATATTTCAAACAAAGAATTAAAATCAAATAGCGAACAATACTCTGAACATAGATGTTTTATTCTCAGTTCTTCTTCTAATTCTTCCCCGCCATGCGAACCGAATTGACTGCCGTCATCCCTTTCGCTAAAATCGGATGATCCTCATTCATCCTTGGAGCCTCTTGTCGGATTCGAACCAACGACCCCGAGATTACAAATCACGTGCTCTGGCCAACTGAGCTAAAGAGGCATTCTAGCTAAAAAATGCAACCGTCACGTTCTAACGCGAGCGAAACGGCTGCAAATTTAGTTATTTATTTCTTTCCCGCAAAATATTTGCGATTTTTTTATTTGCTACGCTGTTTTTCCTTGTATTTCACCAGTTGTTTTTCAAGTGCTTCCACATCCAAATCAACTGCTTCCTCGAATGTATCGCACACTTTACTTGCATAAAACTCACCATTAGGAATAAGAATCTTTATGCCTGCCTCTTTATTTTCAGCAGCTTCCGGCTTAACTACCTTTAATGACACCTCTACTTTCTTTATATCTTCGTAATATTTTTCCAACTTAGACACTTTCTTCTGAATAAATGCCTGCAATTGCTCTGACGCATCAAAGTGAATTGATTGAATTCTAATATCCATACTTACCTCCTTTTTTTAAGCTCTTGGATGAGCTTGTTTATACACTTTTTTAAGTTCTTCAAATGTAGCATGCGCATAGATCTCGGTAGTTGCAATACTCTCGTGACCCAAAAGTTCTTTTACCGCACCCAATTCTGCATCATTATTCAGCATTGTGGTAGCAAAAGTATGCCTCAGCACGTGAGGACTTCTTTTTTTCAACGTCGCCACCTTTGACAGGTTCCGTTTCACTAAATTATAGACTAGATTCTTATAAAGCCGTCCGCCATCCTCTTTAATAAAGAAAGCCTTCGACCTTTCCGGAATCGCTTCGTTTCTTACATTAATATATTCAAGCATCAACTCTTTCAGTTCATCACCGAACGGTATTAGCCGTTGCTTGTTTCTTTTCCCGGTTACTTTCAAAAGAGAAGCAGAAAAATCCACATCCTTATCATCCAGACCTATCAATTCCGATAGTCTCATGCCTGTAGCATAAAACATTTCAATAATCAACCGATCACGACAACCTTTAAATCCTTCGCCAAAATCCGTATCATCCAGCAACTTATCCATTTCGCTCTCTTTCAGAAAGACAGGTAACGGTTTCTTATTCTTAGGTCCTGTTATTTTTCGTAACGGATCTACGGTCACCTCTCCTTGCCTTAAAAGATACTTATAGAACGACCGGAGCGAACTTAGCTTTCGATTTACAGAAGTTGAAGTATATCCCCTGTCCATTAATGAAACAATCCATTCACGAATCAGTTCACCTTCCACTTCCAACGGATCAAACTTTCCGTACTCTTCCTGAGCAAACTCCTGTAGTTGCTTTATATCCTCGCCATACGCCAGAACGGTTTTTTCGGAATAATTCCGCTCATACCGGAGGTAATCAAGAAAAGATTTAATTAACATAATATCGCTACATCTAAAATCGTGCAACGAATGTATGAAAAGAATTCAATAATTCAAAGGAAATTACGAATTATTAATCTTCTACTTGCTGAAGTTGTTGTACATAAACTGCACGCTCTTTCTTAAGTCTTTTAGTTACAGACGGTTTATCAAATTGCTGTCTGCTTCTTAATTCTTTCACGATGCCAGTTTTCTCAAATTTTCTTTTAAACTTCTTCAGCGCTTTTTCAATGTTTTCGCCTTCTTTTACAGGTACTACAATCATTTTGTTATTATTAATATGTTATTGGTTAAAAATTTCCGCAGTCAAATTGCGCCGCAAAATTACACATACTTTCTTTATTCACAAAACTTTCGGCAAATATTTCTCAAAAACTATTCATAAACAAATCATTAACCGCGAAAAGTTAGTACCTTTGAGACTCATAAATATGTCTATAAATAACATAATAAGGTATGAAGCAGAGCATAAAAGAGCGTATACACGCACTACGGATGACATTCCGCCCTAACAATATCAAAGCGTTCATCATTCCCAGCACCGATCCTCACCTGAGTGAGTATGTAGCTCCTTATTGGATGTCCCGTGAATGGATTTCCGGTTTCACGGGTTCCGCCGGAACAGCCGTCATCTTAATGGATAAAGCCGGACTATGGACAGATTCCCGTTATTTCCTGCAAGCGGAAAAGGAACTGGAAGGCAGCGGCATTACATTATATAAAGAGATGCTGCCGGAAACTCCTAGTATCACAAAGTTCCTCTGTCAGAATCTAAAGCCGGGAGAATCTGTGAGTATTGATGGGAAAATGTTTTCCGTGCAACAGGTGGAACAAATGAAAGAAGATCTTGCCCCCTATCAGTTACAGGTCAATCTGTTTGGCGATCCACTGAAAAACATTTGGAAGGACCGTCCATCCATGCCTGATGCTCCGGCTTTTATCTACGATGTTAAATATGCAGGAAAAAGTTGTGGAGAAAAAGTTGCCGCCATTCGTACCGAGCTGAAAAAGAAAGGCATCTTTGCTTTATTTTTATCCAGTCTGGACGAAATAGCATGGACTCTCAATCTGAGAGGAAGTGATGTGCATTGCAATCCGGTTATAGTAAGTTATCTACTGGTTACTCAAGATGAAGTAGTCTACTTCATTTCGCCGGAAAAGATTACCCAAGAGGTAAATGAATACTTGCAAGAGCAGCAAGTCAGCCTGAGAAAATATGACGAAGCTGAATCTTTCCTGAATTCTTTTGCAGGAGAAAACATACTTATCGACCCAAAGAAAACGAACTATGCGATTTATTCGGCTATCAATCCAGCATGTAAGGTCGTTCGTGGAGAATCTCCTGTGACATTACTGAAAGCCATTCGCAATGAGCAGGAGATTGCCGGCATCCATCACGCAATGCAGCGGGATGGCGTGGCGCTTGTCAAGTTTCTCAAATGGCTGGAAGCATCAGTGCTTTCGGGCAAAGAGACCGAACTGAGCGTAGACCGGAAGCTGCATGAGTTCAGAGCAGCCCAACCTTTGTATATGGGAGAAAGTTTTGACACAATCGCCGGATATAAAGAGCATGGAGCAATCGTACACTATTCCGCAACGGAGGAGAGTGATGTCACGCTTCAGTCTAAAGGTTTCTTGCTGTTAGATTCGGGAGCGCAGTATCTGGATGGAACAACTGACATCACCCGTACCATTGCATTAGGCGAACTGACGGAGGAAGAAAAAACAGACTATACCTTAATATTAAAAGGCCATATTGCATTGGCAATGGCTAAATTCCCAGCCGGAACACGCGGCGCCCAACTCGATGTATTGGCCCGTATGCCTATCTGGAGTCATGGCATGAACTTCCTTCATGGTACCGGACATGGCGTAGGACATTTTCTGAGCGTACACGAAGGTCCGCAAAGTATCCGTATGAACGAAAATCCCATTGTGCTGCAACCCGGTATGGTTACATCCAATGAACCTGGTGTTTATAAGGCAGGCAGCCACGGGATACGCACCGAGAATCTGACATTGGTCTGCAAAGATAAGGAAGGCATGTTCGGAGAATATTTCAAATTTGAGACGATCACCCTATGCCCGATCTGCAAAAAAGGCATCATCAAAGAAATGCTGACGGCAGAGGAAGTCAAGTGGTTCAATGACTACCATCGAACCGTTTACGAAAAACTTTCTCCAAGTCTAAACGAAGAAGAAAAGAAGTGGCTGCTAGAAGCAACAAAAGCTATTTAAAACAGCTTTTGTCTGACACCCGGGTGTTGAGCATACCGACACCCGGGTGTCAGGCTGCTTGAGACCCGGGTGTCAGACAGTACGAGACCCGGGTGTCAGACAATCCCCAATCATATTCAATAAAAACATCATTAGAAACAATATATTTTATGGCTTTAATCAAATCAGTGCGGGGCTTTACCCCCGAAATTGGAGAGAACTGTTTTCTCGCAGACAATGCAACTATCATAGGAGATGTAAAAATAGGAAATGACTGTAGCATCTGGTTTTGTACCGTATTGCGCGGTGACGTTAATTCCATACGGATAGGCAATGGAGTCAATATTCAGGATGGAAGCGTGCTACATACTTTATATGAGAAGTCAACCATCGAAATTGGTGATCATGTTTCCGTAGGACATAATGTGACGATTCACGGAGCAACCGTCAAAGATTATGCACTTATCGGGATGGGGTCTACCATATTGGATCATGCCGTAGTAGGCGAAGGCTCCATCGTTGCCGCCGGTTCTTTGGTATTGAGCAATACAGTGATCGAGCCCGGAAGCATTTGGGGAGGGGTACCGGCTAAATTTATTAAGAAGGTAGACCCGGAGCAAGCAAAGGAGCTAAACCAAAAAATCGCTCACAATTACCTGATGTATTCCCAATGGTATAAATAATGTGAATCAGTAGTTGATTCAAAATTGCAAAGGAATGAATCAAACAGTAGTATCTCCATTGGGGGTGACTAAAAAGTCGATTCTATCTCGAATCTCCTCCTTCGGGAAGGAGGAGTGGTCGAAGACCGAGGTGGTAGGAGAGATAATGTTTGTTCCTATTTCTTTGTAAATGATAGGATTATGTATTCACCTACCACCTCCCCCTACGGGTACTCCTCCTTCCAGAAGGAGGAGAGTTAAGATACTATTGACTTTTTAGACAGCCCATTTAAGATACTATTGACTATCATTTAGTTCAAAACCGCAAAGAAATGAACAACATTCAACTACTGATTCACATGAATAATATAAATATCAGGTTCCAGATCATTAGTAAGTTCATGTGTTTTCAGGGTACTATATTCAATGCATCTCTGATCTTTGAAAAATTAGCAAAGGAGCGTATTGGATCAGCTAATATCCATGAAGGAGTTCATGGATTCATTTGTTTTATTTAACCAATTGCCTGCCTCTAATTTACGAATTATTCGTAGATTTGTAATCAAACAGAATAAAAACATCTAACTATAGAAAACATACTACTCCACGATCAATCATGAAAACAAAACTACTGCTTATTACTCTCCTTTTTGCAACAATGCCGGCAGTCAATGCTCAAAACAGAGAGAGAGACTATTTAAAAAAGGTATTTGCCAATCTAGAGAAAATTGAATCCGCAACATATTATGTTGCTAACGAAAGCTGGCAACCCGGGGACTCCACCGCATTATCCATTCTACATGGATTCATCAAAGAATATAATCACCCCATAGATTCAACCATCGGCGCAAGCTATGTTTCACTGGATGCCAAGGATACTACAAAGCTAAACTTTTGTTATGATGGTAACGTAAGAGTAGAAGCCTATCACGATAATAAAAAGTTAGTAATTGATGACTTCACATTCAAACCACTCCCTTTCAGGCTAGTAAGACCTCCATTCTTCAATTTCGCAAAGAACATCATCAAGTATGCGCTTACCACTGATGATAATATCACCATAGAACTGAAAGACGAGGGTAATGATTACTATTTCAAACTAACAATCAATGAGGAACAACAGGTTGAATTCTTTGGAAAAGCCTTCCACATGCCTCTTCCCCCATTCGATATCGGCAATACGACTTCTATTTATGAATTATGGATTAATAAATCGGATAATTTACCTTTTAAGGAGCGAAGGGAAATGTCACATGATATTTCCGTTTCAACTTGTTCCAACCTTCAGATTAACAAGCTCAACATCAGAGACTTTAACATCAATGATTATTTCCCCAAAGATTATGAAACAGTTAAATACAGCGATCTCCACAAGAAAAGCGGAGACTCGCCATCCACATCCGGACTCACAGGCAAAAAAGCTCCGGGATGGATATTAGAAAATATAGATGGACAGTCTCTATCACTTGCCAACTGCAAAAGCAAAGTCATACTAATCAATTTCACCGGCATTGGCTGTGGCGCCTGCCAGGCAGCTGTACCTTTTCTGAAAAAGTTAAAAGAGTTATTCAGCAACGAGGAGTTTGATCTCATTGCTATAGAATCCTGGAGCCACAATGCATCCGCCATCCGAAACTACGCCAAGCGGAAAGATTTGAATTATACGATTCTAAATGCCACGAACGAAGTTATCAAACAATACCAGACAGGTGGTGCTGCACCCTTCTTTTTCATACTGGACCAGAAACGAATCATACGAAAAATAATCAGAGGATATAGCACAGAGAATACAGATAAAGAAATTATAAATGCAATCAAAGAACTATTATGAACAGACTGTTTACCTTCCTTTTCTTGTCTCTGCTATTCAACATAGTACAAGCACAATTACGGAGTCCCGAATATCAAAAAGGAAAAGCCATACTAAGCGGCACAATAGCTAATTATAGCCCTGATGATCATCCGGACCTCAAAATCGGAGCTCCTAATATTGTGATGGGGGCAGCCGAAACCCTCTTCCCGACTATCGAAGCAGACGGAAGCTTCAAAATCAATATTCCTCTCTATCATAACACACAAGTACGGATGACGATAGGGAAAGCCGATATAGTCATTCTGCTAAGTCCCGATAAAGAAACTAATGTAGCGGTCAATCTAAGCAATCCGCAAGGAAAACAATTTGTATTCAGCGGACAATATGCTACCATCAATAATGAATGGTGCCAGCCAGAATTGATTACAAGAATAGCTCCGGTTTATAGAAATGGCGACATACTGGATTCTATTGCAGGCATCAGCGCCAATGAATTTAAGAAACGCTGCATCGACCAATACAAACAGTGCGTGGCACACAACAACACAAAAACGCAATTTAGTGAAGATACCCGCACACTTGCCAATCTCTCATGTGCGTTCGATTGCATAGAGAATCTGAATGCAACCCGTTATTGTCTGCAAACGGCTTATCAGAAGAAGGAAAACATCACGCGTGAACAAGCCAGTACAGCCTTTGCCAATTTTGATTTTCCTGCCAATTTCTATGATTTCCTAAAGAATTTCCCTGTCAATCATCCCTTAGCGCTCTATTGCTACAATTACCGCAACGTGATCTCAGGAGAACTCTATGAGCTACATCATGATCCTTTAAAATTTGAGAAGTATTTACTATCAAAAGCAGCGCTTACAAAGGAGGAACAAGCGCTTATTCGCCAATACGAGACAGCTCTCAAAACAGGTATCCCCTTCCAACAAGGCAGCGAGCTGATCTCGCTTATTGCAAAATACCCCAAAGAATATAATGAATTCAGTCAGAAACTATTCACCAAAGCGAAGGAGTATCTGAGCCATATCATGCAAGACAGCACTTGTTTAATGGTCGATTATATACGGGCAATCTATATGCGCTCCAGCCTATATAATTTAAAACCACTAACCACTCAACAAGAAGCTATGGCAACGGAAATTACAAACCCGATTTTCTTAGGAATCATTCAAGACATGAACCGACAGATGCAACCACGCGCAAAAGCGACAACAAAGAAATACTCTGTCTGCGAAGCACCTAAAGTATCAGAAGAAGAATTACTGTCTGCTCTCGTCGACCGCCATAAAGGAAAAGTACAATTCATTGACTTTTGGGCTACCTGGTGCGGTGGCTGCCGAAGGACGATTAAAGAATATGAACCTATTAAAAAAGAATTAGGCGAAAACGTAGCTTTTGTCTACCTAACTGGCCCCAGTTCCATCGAAAAGACTTGGAAAATACTCATACAAGACATTGTCGGTGAACATTATTGGTTAAACGAAAAGCAATGGGGTTATCTTTGGAAACATTTTCAGATGAAAGGTTTGCCCATGTATTTGGTGATAGATAAGCAAGGAAATATAGTGAAACGATTCACCCATGTGACACGAAAAGAACTGGAAGAGTTACTAAAACAGGAAATAAACAAATAGAATACCAACATTTTCAAAAGATGTACTGGTAAGCGGGTGTATCGAAACCTTTATAAATTAAAATTCATCTTCGCTACAGATAGTTGTGGCAAAGATGAATTCGTTAAAAGGGGAGTTCTGACACATCTCCTTATTCTTATCTTATTCTGTTATATTCTGAGTTCATTGACGAATCTCTCTTCTTTAAGAAAAACGAGACGACAAGCTCAGAACAGCAGAGCGAAATGATAGGGCTTACCTGTTTTTCAGGCGACGCCCAACCTTATCCGTCTCTAAAAGTTAATCATGTGCATGATCTTCTCCGTAGCTCCGGCATTACTGGTCACATAATAACCGGCATTCGCACCAGTCTCACGCATGAAAACGTCATCTGCCTGAAAACGGTCCAGCAAGGTTTTCAACTCGTGATAGTCTTTAATTGAGTATGCGCCTTTAGCTTCGAGCAACCGGATTGCTTCCATAAACTTCTGATATTTCGGTCCGAAGATAACAGGGATGCCATATACAGCAGCTTCCAGCGTATTATGAATACCGACGCCAAAACCACCTCCGATATAAGCCACTTCTCCATAGCGGTAAATAGAAGATAACAGTCCGAAGCAATCGATAATCAAGCAATCAACTTTCAGTACATTCTTTTCGTCAGCACGAGTATAGCGTACATAAGGACGTTTCAGTTTACTGATAATCTCCACCAGATGATTTTCATCAATCACATGCGGAGCGATGATCAACTTCATTTCCGGATGGGTGTTGAAGTACTCCAGAAATAAATCTTCATCCGGTCCCCAAGAACTGCCGGCTACAAACGTAAAGGCATTGTCTCCTTTAAACATTTTCACCAACGGAAGGTCTTTGGCCTCTTCCCGAATCTGCAACACACGGTCGAAACGGGTATCTCCCACCACTGTCACACGACTAATGCCAATCTTCGACAAATAGCGTTTGGAAGCCTCATTCTGCACAAACAAATGATCGAAATCCTTCAGCACATTGCGATAAGTCCCACCATACCATTTAAAGAATATCTGATCGCGACGGAAAATGGAAGAAACGCTATACACCGGGATGCGACGCTTATGAAGCTCATCCAGGTAATTCTTCCAAAATTCGTACTTGATAAAGAATGCCATGCACGGGTTTGCGATATCCAGGAACTTCTTCACATTCCGCGGTTTATCAAACGGCAGATAGCAAACAATGTCCGCTCCCCGGTAATGCTTGCGCACTTCGTAACCGGACGGAGAGAAAAATGTAAGCAATATCTTATAATCGGGATATTTTTCCCTGATCATTTCTATTAATGGACGCCCTTGTTCAAACTCGCCAAGCGAAGCAGCGTGAAACCAAATATACTGCTCCCCTTTCTCCACTTGCTGTCGTAGAAGTTCATACACCACCCAATGCCCTTTCATCATTTTTCGGGGCTTACGGCTGAACGGAGCAGCAAAATGAACCAAAAGGTCATAAATAACTATTGCCAGATTGTAAAGCATAATTTACAAATCCTAATTATTTAAGTACCTCTACGGCGCGCTTCATACGAGCCAATGTCTCTTCCTTGCCCAACACCCAGGAAATATCGAACATATGCGGACCTTTTCCTTCGCCCACCAGTGTCAGACGGAAAGCATTCATTATATTACCTGTATGGTAACCTTTTTCAGCAATCCAGTCCATCACTATTTTCTCCTGACCTTCAATGCTGAAATCCTCGATGCCGGCAATTACTTCCGCCAACTCAGTCATACATTTTGCCGAGTCTTCTTTCCAGCGTTTCTTCACTGTCTTTTCGTCATATTCAGCAGGAGCCACAAAGAAGAAGCTACAAACATCCCACAGTTCCTTGATAAAACTTGCACGGTCTTTCATCATGCCGACTACCGTAACGACCTTCTCGAAAGGAGCCTCTACCCCATGCTCTTTCAGCACAGGCAAAAACAGTTCGGCAATTTCTTCATTCGGTTTAAGCTGGATATACTGATGATTGAACCAAATACCTTTTTTATAGTCGAATTTAGCTCCGGACTTGCTGCAACGATGAATGTCGAACAGTTTTATCATCTCGTCCATAGACATCACTTCCTGATCGTTGCCCGGATTCCATCCCAACAAAGCCAGGAAGTTAATCACCGCTTCGGGCAAATAACCCGATTCACGATATCCGGAAGACACTTCTCCCGATTCCGGACGCCATTCCAACGGGAATACAGGGAATCCCAAACGGTCGCCGTCACGCTTGCTTAGTTTACCGTTTCCTTCCGGCTTCAGCAGCAAAGGCAAGTGGGCAAATTCCGGCATCGTGTCTTCCCAGCCGAATGCACGGTACAAAAGTACGTGCAACGGTGCCGAAGGCAACCATTCTTCGCCACGGATTACATGAGACACTTCCATCAAATGGTCATCCACAATGTTTGCGAGATGATAAGTAGGCAGTTCGTCAGCCGACTTATAAAGCACCTTGTCATCCAGAATAGATGAATTAATAACGACTTCGCCACGAATCAAGTCATTCACGTGAACATCCTCGTTCGGCTCGATCTTAAAGCGAACCACATATTGCTTTCCTTCAGCAATCAATGCGTCCACTTCTTCTTTCGACATTGTCAGAGAATTACGCATCATCCCGCGGGTCGATGCATCATATTGGAAGTTAGCAATTTCCGCACGCTTAGCGTCCAGTTCCTCGGGAGTATCAAAAGCGATGTATGCCTTGTCATTATCCAACAAAATCTGCACGTATTTCTTATAGATTTCGCGACGTTCGGACTGACGGTACGGGCCGTGTTCTCCACCGAAGCTCACTCCTTCGTCAAAGTGGATACCCAACCACTTGAATGACTCAAGTATATACTCTTCCGCTCCCGGCACGAACCGGTTGGAGTCAGTATCTTCAATACGGAAAATGAGGTCTCCGCCGTGTTGACGCGCAAATAGATAATTATACAAAGCTGTACGCACACCACCGATGTGCAATGCTCCCGTAGGACTCGGAGCAAAACGAACTCTTACTTTTCTTTCTGCCATAATTTGGGTTAGTATAGGTAAATCGTGGCAAAATTAAACCTTTTTTTCCACACTATTGTTTTTTTTTGTACTTTTCGCAAAAATTTCAATGCGTATGGAACATATGAAGAAGAAAAAGAGGTTCTCAAGAAGAGATATATTATATAAATCATTGCTGTTTGTAGCGACAGTGACACTGATTGTCTATTTCCTGCCACGTGACGGAAAATTCAACTATCAGTTTGACATAAACAAGCCCTGGAAGTACGGGCAGCTGATAGCCACTTTTGACTTTCCAATCTATAAAGACGACGCAGTGGTGAACCGGGAACAGGATAGTTTGCTGGCTTCCTTCCAACCTTATTATCTGCTTGACAAACAAGTAGAGAAAGACGCAATCGCCAAGCTGAAAGAGAATTACCATACTCACCTGAAAGGTATACTTCCTACCGTAGATTATCTGCGATACATCGAACGGACATTAAAAGAAATATACGGAGAGGGCATCGTTTCGACAGAAAACATACAAGAACTCCACAAGGACAGTACTTCGGCAATCATGATCATCGACGATAAACTCGCCAACTCCAAGCCTACCGATCATATATATACGGTCAAAAAAGCTTATGAGTACTTGCTTTCCGCAGATACGACCCACTTCAACCGTGAGATTCTGAGACAATGTTCTTTAAACGAATATATCACACCCAATCTCACATTCGACCAGCAACGGACACAGACCGCCAAAGAGGAAATGCTGAACAACTATTCCTGGGCCAACGGATTAGTCGTCAGCGGACAGAAAATTATAGACCGTGGAGAAATCATCAGCCCGGAAACGTACAATATTCTGGAATCATTACGCAAAGAGTCTATCAAGCGAAGTGAATCCATTGATCAGAGCCGCTTGATTCTTGGCGGGCAGATTTTGTTTGTCGGTATGCTGATGCTTTGCTTTATGCTCTATCTCGACCTGTTCCGAAAAGATTATTATGAGCGCAAAGGCAGCCTGTCGTTACTGTTTACACTGATTGTATTTTATAGTGTAGTAACAGCTTTCATGGTATCACATAATATATTTAATGTATATATGATTCCGTACGCGATGCTGCCCATTATCATACGGGTTTTCCTCGATTCACGAACTGCCTTCCTAACGCATGTCATTACGATATTAATCTGCTCTATATCCCTGCGTTTTCCGCATGAGTTCATTCTGACGCAGTTGGCTGCCGGATTAGTTGCCATTTTCAGTTTAAGGGAACTTTCGCAGAGGTCACAGCTCTTCCGCACGGCCTTATTGGTGATACTGACTTACGCGGCTATTTACTTCGCATTCGAGCTAATGACCGAGAATGGACTTGCCAATGACTTCTCTAAGCTGAATGCACGGATGTATACCTATTTCTTTATTAATGGTATTCTGCTGCTGTTTACATATCCGTTGCTGTTTCTGCTGGAAAAGACGTTCGGCTTTACCTCTAATGTGACTTTGGTCGAACTTTCCAATATCAACAGTGATCTTCTCCGGCAGATGTCCGAAACCGTGCCCGGAACTTTCCAGCACTCTATGCAGGTAGCCAATCTGGCGGCAGAAGCAGCGATCCGTATCGGAGCGAAAAGTCAATTAGTACGTACCGGAGCTTTGTATCATGATATCGGCAAGATGGAGAATCCCGCTTTCTTTACGGAAAATCAGTCGGGAGGCGTCAATCCTCATAAGAATCTGAATTACGAGCAAAGTGCCCAGGTCGTGATCAGTCATGTGACAGACGGATTAAAACTGGCGGACAAGCATAATCTGCCGAAAGTAATCAAAGACTTTATCAGCACCCATCATGGACGGGGAAAAACGAAGTTCTTCTATATCTCATGGAAGAACGAGCACCCCGACGAGGAACCGAATGAAGAACTGTTCACCTATCCGGGTCCTAATCCTTTCTCAAAGGAGACAGCTATTCTGATGATGGCGGATGCTGTTGAAGCAGCGTCACGCAGTCTGCCGGAATATACGGAAGAAACTATCAGCAACCTGGTCGACAAAATCATAGACTCCCAAGTTGCTGAAGGTTATTTCAAAGAATGCCCTATCACTTTCAAGGACATTGCGACCATCAAGACGGTATTCAAAGAAAAACTGAAGATCGCTTATCACACACGGATCAGTTATCCTGAGTTAAAGAAGTAAGCAGACCAGCGCAAGCGTCTTCGAGTACATCCAGCACATATTCAAATCCTTCGGCCCCTCCATAGTAGGGGTCGGGGACATGGTCGGCGGGAATGCGGGTACAGTACTCCGTCATACGATGAATCTTTTTCCACTCTTCCGTAGAAGGAGCTTTTTCTTTCAGATCATCTATGTTACGGTCGTCCATGCCAATAATCAGATCAAAATTATAAAAGTCCTCTGTCCGCACCGGACGGGAGCGATGAACCAGTTGATAGCCCCGACGGGCAGCGTGTGCACGCATCCGGCTATCCGGCAATTCGCCTTGATGATAAGACAGGATTCCGGCGGAATCAATCACAAATTCTTTTTCCAGTCCGGCTTCTTTGATCAGGTGAAGCATTACTCCTTCCGCCGTAGAGCTACGGCAGATATTTCCGAGGCAGACAAATAATATTTTCTTCATAATTTACGTTTAATAATTGACAGGCTTCATTCGTTTCTATTATCAAAACGAATTAAGTATCTGATTGGCCCGGTTTACGGTAACGGCTGCCGGTATTTCCGGCATATTACCCAAATTGAACGGGGCCAGCATTTTCTCTATCTTCTTTAATCCGGCTTTATTTCCCTTCTTCTCAAATTCCTGACGAAGAATCGTTATTTTCTCATGTGCCTGAATACCTTCGATCAGACGTTCGAAACGGATACAGCTACGGGCTCCCGGATACACAAGATAAGTATCTCCAGCCGCCCACGTGCGGAAACGTGAATCGAGCAACGGCTCCAAAGGCCAACTATTGTATGCCCAACGCAGATAGCCGTCCAGATGCTTCTTCGAAGAATAGAAACTCACCCATGCAGCCTCAGCAGGGTCGGAAAAAGTGAATGTATTGGGATGTGCTTCCGTACAACAAGTATAATAGGTGGTACGTTTATTCTCGGCCGCACGGCGGAGACGCACTTCTTCCGGGAAGTTCTGTCCGATAACAATGCAATAATCGTACAAGTCCGGCTCTATCTCAGCATGATAATTACCGGCCAGTGAAACTTTAAACTCCGGATCTGCCTTACGGATTACTTTCAACGTTTTCTGCATTACATCCATCGGACGCTCATCCATCGCAATCGCACAAATATCAAACCATCCTTTTTCTCTCAGATGCTTGGAAAAAGAAGTAAGCATCGCAACCCACATTTCTTCATAAGCAGGTTCTCCCGGTGCTGTCTTTACAAACTTCAATGAATTTGTTGCCTGATCAAAATACTGGAAAGATAATTCCCAGGGAACCATAGAGTAACAGTTAATCTGCTGATCGATACCGACACTCATCATAAACTCTACCCAGCGATCAAAAACCGTATAGTCGAAAGCCCAAGTACCGTCGGCACGTTTCATCCATGTAACCATCGTCTCGAAATAATCTTCAGTCTGACCGTTCCAGGGTTTATGTGTCAAAGTGGCTGTGATAATCTTTTGACCGGCATCTGCCAGCATTTTCATCAGCGGGCGCATAGCGTCCAGATGCTCCTGGCTCCACAAGGGAACCTGATAATAACGGGC
Source organism: Bacteroides sp. MSK.20.82 (assembly GCF_019052485.1). Classification (NCBI taxonomy): domain Bacteria; kingdom Pseudomonadati; phylum Bacteroidota; class Bacteroidia; order Bacteroidales; family Bacteroidaceae; genus Bacteroides; species Bacteroides sp. MSK.20.82. Next base: position 28,238 of record NZ_JAHQUN010000046.1, on the reverse strand, counting down.
TACGGCAAACGGGCTCTGCCACAAATCCAGATGATAAGCCCATTCGGACGGTGCAGGAAGTTCACGGGAAGAAACAAGGATTTCGAGATTAAGCTGCTGCAACAGACGGGAACCGTCTTTTATCAGCAAGGCACCCTTGTAGGTTCCGGGAGTAGCCGATTGAGGAATCCAGCATTGCACCCAGATAGGTTGAACAGTACGTGCCGGAACAGACATTGATTTCAAGTTCGTATCAATCGGGTCGGCTACCAACAACGAATCGTAATCCACTGCTTGACGGTGACCGCATGCGCCTCTGCCATCTTTATTCAGTTCATCGGTCATTACATAACGGATGAAACCGGCTTTAAACGCCTCATCCGAAAGGCTATTTCCTTTTTTATCTTTAAAATCGGTAAAGCTGAAGTTCAGATCTTTCACCTCAGTGCCGGTCCAGACAACAGCCTGCGCATTTATACGTTCGCCACGCCAGCCTTTTAAAGTGGTAAGCTGCTGTTTTTTCAGCTGAGGAAGCCGATGCTTCGCATAGCGGGTGTCAATAGTTCCCCAGGAAATCTGAGGGTTGGTAACTGCTGCCCAGTCTTTATCAGAGGGGGAGGAAGGGTCGGGCAGTTCCTGATAAGTTTCTATTGGAAATTTCGGTTGCCCCGTAGGGGTTCCACACTGAGTCACTCCTTGCTGGGCAAAAAGAGGACTCACACCAATAAGACATGTTAAGCAATAAATCGTAAGTCGTTTCATGGTTAGTTAATTTATAAAGGTTATTATAAGAAAAATATTAGGTCTGTATCGAGTGCTACATGGGGTCTACATCATAATAGACAATCAAGGATTTATAGCGTTCATCCTCCAGCATCTCTTTCTGGATACGTTGTAGCAATTCCCGCGCACGTCCCATCGGGGCATTCTGTTCGATCTTCAGCACTATCTTTTTGATGAATAATGTCTGGATACGAGCAACGGGAGGTTTGTCCGGCCCCAATACCCGGTTTCCGAACACAGTTCTTAGTTTCTCTGCCATGACCGCAGCCATCTGGTCCAGCAATGCTTCATTATGGTTTTTCAGATAGACATACACCAACCGATAGTAAGGGGGATAATGAAACATTTGTCGTTCAGCGAGTTGACCGTCTACCATTTCTTCATAGTTATTACCGATAACCTGATGGATAATGGGGTGATCAATGCTTTTCGTTTGCAGTACCACCCGCCCGCGTTTATTCTTACGCCCGGCTCGTCCTGCTACTTGTGCCATCAGTTGGAAAGCACGTTCGTAAGAACGGAAATCCGGATAATTGAGCATGGTGTCCGCATTCAAGATGCCCACTATACTTACATGATCAAAGTCCAGACCTTTCGATACCATTTGCGTACCGATCAGTATATCCGTCTTTCCCTGTTCAAAATCGGCGATAATCTTCTCGTAGGCAGCGCGGGTACGGGTAGTGTCTAAATCCATTCGGGCAACAGCCGCTTCCGGGAAAAGGACTTTGATATCATCTTCAATCTTTTCCGTACCAAAGCCACGATTGACCAGTTCTGTTCCTTCACAGGCGGGACAGGACTTCGGTAGTTGATAGGTATAGCCGCAATAGTGGCAGGTCAGTTGGTTGATACCTTTATGATAAGTCAGACTCACATCGCAGTTCTTACATTTCGGCACCCAGCCGCAAGTACGGCATTCTATCATCGGTGCAAATCCGCGACGGTTCTGGAAGAGAATAACTTGTTCTTTCTGTTCCAGTGCTTCTTTCATATATTGTATCAGTAACGGCGAGAACTGTCCGACCATCCGCCTCTTGCGATGCAGTTCTTTGATATCCACCGGAATAATCTCCGGCAGCTGAATTTCTTTATATCGTTCTTTCAGTTGTACAAATCCATATTTTCCATTCCTTGCGTTCTGCCATGTTTCTATGGAGGGGGTAGCAGTGCCGAGAAGCGTTTTTGCTCCATACATGGCAGCCAGTACGATAGCCGCATTCCGTGCATGATAGCGAGGAGCAGGGTCCTGTTGCTTATAGGTGTTCTCATGCTCTTCGTCTACAATCACCAGGCCCAGATCACGGAAAGGAAGAAATACGGAAGAACGGACTCCAAGGATGATATCATATCCTTTTTCTCCCAGTTGCTTCCGCCATATCTCTACCCGCTCGGCATCCGGAAACTTGGAATGATAAATCCCCAAACGAGAACCGAATACCCGTTGCAGGCGCTCTGTGATTTGAGTGGTTAATGCTATTTCAGGCAAGAGATACAATACTTGTTTCCCTTGACGAATCGTTTCTTCTATCAGATGAATGTATACTTCTGTCTTTCCACTGGATGTAACTCCATGAAGCAGGCAGACATTTTTCTCCTGAAAGGATTGCACGATCTCATCGTGCGCCCGCTGCTGAAACTCGTTCAAGGCATTCAACTCTACGACCTCCTTCACTTCCTGATTCAGCCGGCCGACTTCATGAAAGTAAATCTCAAATATCTTTTTCTCCACCAAGCCATTCAGAATAGAAGGAGACACCCCTGCACGTTGCAACAGCTCTTTTTTCGAAACTTCTTTCGGCGTTTCTCTTCCAAGGATTCCCGAACACTCGACATATTTCATCAGCAACGCCAACTGCTTCGGAGCACGGGACAGGATATCAAATAAGATATGAAGCCGCTTTTCATCAGCAGAACCGGCTAATCGTACTCTCGCCTCCGTTTTCGGCTTGTAAGTACGGCGCAATTCCTCTTTCACAAAGATGGCTTCTTTATCCAGCAGAGATTTGATGACTGTGAGGATATTTTTCATGCCACTCTCCTTCTCCAGTTTCGTGACACATTGCTGAGAATCTACTGAAAGCAAATCAAGAATACGCTGCTCTCTTTCCGATAATGGTGCATCCGCCTCAAAATCGGGATTATATTCTACAATCGTTTCACTCTCCAACTTCAAGCCGGAAGGAAGTGCCGCTTTATAAACATCCCCTTGTGTACAGAGATAGTAATCCGCCAGCCACTCCCAAAACTTAAATTGAGTGGACAATAAAATAGGAGAAGCATCCAGCAATGCAGATATATCCTTCACCTCATACTCCGTCGGAGCACAATAATGAACATTACGAACGATAGCTGTATAAAATTTCTTCCGTCCGAAAGGAACTATCACACGGCATCCGATCTCAACCTCTTCCGCACATTCATCCGGCAGGGAATAGGTAAAGTACTTCGGAAGCGGTAATGGTAATATGACATCTACATACTTTTTCATTGCAAGCACAAAAGTACAATAAAAAAATGGGGATTTAAAAGAGGAAGAGGGAACACTGATAAGAAAAATAGTCTGCACACCGGAATCTGATAAAATAGATTCAGGTTCACAGACCAGTACCTTAAACAAAATACCTTGAACAAAAAAAGAGCCTCCTTTATCGGAAGCTCTTTCTTTGTATGATTGAATGTAACGGATGGCTTAGAAAATATAAGCAACGGATACTTGCCAAGTCTTGGTTTTGTATGAGCCTTCAATGTCTTCAAAGCTGGCAGTCTTGCCCAACGGAATATTATAATTAGCTCCTACTTGCAGATGATTCAGCAGCTTCACACCTGCACCTACATTGATACCGACTTCAGCTTTCTTTTTATCGGTTTTTACTCCGTCTATTGTCTTATTACCGGCAAAATCAAAGTAAAAATCAGGACCGGCAGCCACATAAAGACCTACCAGACTTCCCAGACCGATGTTATATTTCAAATTGACCGGAATATCCAAGCCATTCTGCTTGACAGTAGCTTCTTCACCTCCATCAGAGATTTTTATACCTCTTTGAGCAAAAAGCAAAGACGCATCGACTCCTAATCCCACAACCGGAATATTGAATTCCGCCATCGGACCGATAAAGAAACCTGTAAAATTATCCTTTTTAAAGTTTTCTTTCACATCAGAAAAGCTTGCTTTAGACAAGTTTAAACCACCCTTTACACCAAAATGTAATTGTGCCTGGGCAGGCATCGCCATACCGATACATACGGCAATCATTAAAGCACCAAAAATCTTTTTCATAAATCTACGTGTTTATAATTCGGGACAAAGATATATATTTATAATAAATAAACACAAATTATTGCTCTTTGTTCGAAATCAACTCCCGATTTGCCAGCAAGGCCTCCTTAGTTCCCGCTGCCATCGAAAGAATACCGTCATTACACGTAACCATACCGCTCTCCTTGCGTCGTGTCAGCCAATCGGTAACAAAGTCCGAAGCATATCCTCCCGTACTGAACTCACCGTCCAGCGCTATTATCTTTTTATAAGCAGACAGGTAATCTTCTTCCGTCGTATCGGGATAAACGTTGGTGTAAAGCCACAACTGGATGTCGTAAAGCAGATAAGAACGTTCGTCGGCATGAAGCGCAAAGAATCCTTTATCGGTTACTATCTCTTCCGATATCTTCCGAATCCATCGCTCCGTATCCACGGGATGATCACACTTTGCGCACAAATCGGACAAGAGCGGTGAGAAAGCTGCGTTCCGAACTTTTTCCAGCTCCATTCTTTCATCTTCTTCCGACGTATCAAAGACTTCTTCGTTGACAAGTCCCCGAATAAATTCTTCAAAGTTATCGGCAAGGAAAGTAACATAATAATCATCTTCCTGATCGACATGAACGACTTTCGGTTCGCCCTGTGGACCACACTCCCGATAATCAAGGAAAATCATATCATGTCCCACAGAAGGACAGTCGCAGATAGCCACTCCAATGTCCGGATACCCCCATTCTTCAATCATGAAACGGCTGCCGAACTGTCCGCAAAGAGAATAAATCTTATCCTTATCGACTCCCATAATGCCAGTGATAGCCACATGGTCGTCCGCCCAACTGGTAGGTTCGTCGCAAGGAAAACAAACATTGAAAGGTATTCCACCGTTATGCTGCTTCATCAGCCAAATATAAGATTCGGGGAGTTTGTATCCCAGTTCACGTTCTGTTTCTTCTATCATCTCTTCTGTAGGAGGTGCGCCAATATATTCATTCATAGCATATTCATCATCATCCCAGAAGTCTATAAAGTCAAAATTCTCAAAAGGTTTGTTTTTCATAATCGCTGTTTTTAATTTGTATTCTTTTAGTTTTGCTTTGTATGTACACTACTTTTTACGAATATACTAAAAAACAGACATTATCAATTTATTTCCTTTATTTATTTCGTTTTTTTTACGAGTAAATGAAAAAGAATCCAAGATTAAATACATAAAATACACTAATGATACAAAACACAGAGACCAGCCTATATCAACAGGCTGGCCTCTCATTTTACCCCTATGAATCAATGATTCGGATGAATATCCAGTTTCACCGGTTTAATCATATTTTCCGGTTTCAAGATCGTATCCAGGTCTTCTTTGGAAAGAATGTTATGTTCCAGCACCAGCTCATACACTCCTTTACCCGTTTCCAGAGCCTCCTTCGCTATCTTTGTAGAATGTTTATAGCCAATTACGGGATTCAGTGCGGTCACTACTCCGATACTGTTGTGTACATCCCGACGGCATTTTTCTTCATTGGCTGTGATACCATCAATACATAAGGTACGCAATGTATCAAAACCGTTCATCAACAAATCCGCAGATTCAAAACAGCATTGTGCCATGACAGGTTCCATCGCATTCAGTTCCATCTGCGCAGCCTCTCCACTCATAGCCACACAAAGGTCGTTTCCTATCACTTTATAAGAGACCTGATTCATGACTTCCGGAATGACAGGATTCACCTTTCCCGGCATAATGGAAGAGCCCGGCTGCATGGCAGGCAGATTGATTTCTCCCAGTCCGCAACGAGGACCGGAAGCCAATAGCCTCAGATCATTACAAATCTTGTTCATCTTGACAGCTACACGCCGCATGGCCGAAGAATATCCTACCATGCAGGAAGTATCCGAAGTAGCACCTATCAGGTCATCTGCCAGTTTGATATCCAGTCCTGTAATCTTGCGCAGGGCAGCAATGCACTTTTCCGCATATTCCGGTTCGGCGGTAATTCCGGTTCCGATGGCTGTCGCACCCATGTTGACCGTCAGAAAATCCTGTGCGGCAAAATCGAGATTCTTCAGTTCATGTTCCAAAATACTTGCGAATCCATTAAAGGTTTGTCCTAGTGTCATCGGTACGGCATCTTCCAGTTGGGTACGTCCCATCTTGATGATGTGTGCAAACTCCGCTCCTTTCTTTCGGAAAGCCTCGATCAGTGTTGCAAAGTGTTTCACCAATTTAAAATGGGTATAATACAGACCAATGTGAATGGCTGTAGGATACGCATCATTGGTAGATTGCGAACGATTGACGTGATCGTTAGGCGAGCAGTAGTGATACTCTCCGCGTGCATGTCCCATCAGTTCCAGTGCACGGTTGGCAATCACTTCATTGGCATTCATATTGGTGGTGGTTCCGGCTCCACCCTGTATCATATCTACAGGGAATTGGTCATGATGTTTTCCTTCCAGTATTTCTTTACAAGCCTTCAGTATGGCATCCGTCTGTTCCTCAGTCAATAAATCCAGTTCACGGTTGGCAACGGCAGCTCCCATTTTAGTGATGGCCAATGCCTGAATAAACAGGGGATACTCATTCAAATGAAACTTGCTGATGCGAAAGTTTTCAATACCACGGAGTGTCTGTACTCCATACAATGCACTTTCCGGCACTTCACGACTACCTATCAAGTCGCTCTCTGTACGAGTTTTTTTTGATAATTTCTGTTCCATATCGGTTGTTTTATAACAATAACACATTCGTTAGTTGATATAATAACCAGCCAGAGATGTTATTGTTTTAATAAATATGCAAAAACTATTCAATAACTTTTTTGTTGTTTATCTTAGAAACAGAGAAAAAACGAAGATAAATCCTTTATCTTTGTTAGGAACTTATAAAACAACAACCAATGATATTACAATTAGCATTTGTTCTGACAGCCATTATTATTGGCGCACGTTTGGGAGGCATCGGACTCGGTGTCATGGGAGGAGTAGGATTGGGAATACTCACGTTCGTTTTTGGTTTACAACCCACCGCACCACCTATCGACGTTATGTTGATGATTGCCGCCGTCATTTCCGCTGCCTCCTGTATGCAAGCAGCCGGCGGGCTGGACTATATGGTGAAACTGGCAGAACATTTGCTACGCAAAAATCCTTCACACGTCACACTGCTCAGCCCATTGGTGACTTACCTGTTCACCTTTATTGCCGGAACCGGGCATGTGGCTTATTCCGTATTGCCCGTAATTGCAGAGGTAGCTACCGAAACAAAGATTCGTCCGGAACGCCCGCTCGGTATTGCTGTGATTGCTTCGCAACAGGCTATTACAGCCAGTCCCATCTCTGCCGCTACGGTAGCTCTGCTCGGGTTACTGGCAGGTTTCGACATTACATTATTCGATATTCTTAAAATTACGATTCCCGCCACTATCATCGGAGTATTGGTCGGCGCTTTATTCTCCATGAAAGTCGGCAAAGAACTGATAGAGGATCCCGAGTATCAAAAACGCTTGAAAGAAGGTCTTTTCAATGACAAGAAGATAGAGATTAAAGATGTCAAGAACAAACGTTCCGCCATGCTTTCCGTACTCATCTTTATATTGGCAACTGCTTTTATCGTCCTTTTCGGATCTTTTGAAGGTATGCGTCCCAGTTTCCTGATCGATGGAGAAATCGTCACGCTCGGTATGTCCTCCATTATCGAGATCGTAATGTTGTCGGCAGCCGCTATCATCCTTATAGTAACCAAGACGGATGGAATCAAAGCAACGCAGGGTTCTGTATTCCCTGCCGGGATGCAGGCTGTTATCGCCATCTTCGGTATTGCGTGGATGGGTGATACTTTCCTTCAGGGCAATATGGCACAGCTCACTCTCTCCATCGAAGGAATCGTGCGGCAGATGCCATGGCTGTTCGGTATTGCGCTGTTCGTCATGTCTATCCTGTTGTATAGCCAGGCAGCCACGGTGCGGGCATTGATGCCGTTAGGCATCGCATTAGGTATTTCTCCGTATATGCTGATTGCCTTATTCCCCGCAGTGAACGGGTATTTCTTTATCCCGAATTACCCGACTGTCGTAGCCGCCATTAATTTCGACCGCACCGGAACAACAAAAATCGGTAAATATGTGTTGAATCATTCGTTTATGATGCCCGGACTGGTATCTACCGTAGTCGCTATTGTTTTAGGACTGCTCTTTATTCAAATATTCTAATATATTATTAACCTAAACTCATTTCAGTTATGAAACAAATTAAGAAATTAGGCCTGGTAGTAGTAGTAACACTACTATTATCCGCAACAATGGCATTTGCCGCAAAACCGAATATCCACATCCTTGCTACCGGAGGAACCATTGCCGGAACAGGAAGCTCGGCTACGGGTACCAGCTATACGGCAGGACAAGTTGCTATCGGTGCATTGCTGGATGCAGTCCCCGAAATCAAAGATATCGCCAATGTAACCGGCGAACAGATTGTGAGAATCGGTTCACAGGACATGAATGACGAAGTCTGGCTGACACTTGCCAAGAAAATTAACGAGTTATTGAAACGACCGGATATCGACGGAATTGTGATCACTCACGGAACGGATACGATGGAAGAGACTGCTTACTTTCTGAATCTGACGGTCAAAAGTGACAAGCCTGTTGTATTGGTAGGTGCCATGCGCCCGTCTACAGCATTAAGTGCCGATGGTCCGCTGAATCTTTATAATGCTGTAGTTACCGCAGCAGCCAAAGAATCAAAAGACAAAGGTGTACTGGTTGCCATGAACGGCCTGATTCTGGGTGCAGAAAGCGTAGTCAAAATGAACACGGTCGATGTACAGACTTTCCAGGCTCCCAACTCCGGTGCATTGGGATATGTACTGAACGGTAAAGTATGCTACAATCAGATCACACTGAAGAAACATACCACCCAATCCGTATTTGATGTCACCAAACTGACTTCATTGCCCAAAGTCGGCATCGTATACAGCTATTCCAATATCGAAGCCGATATGATGACTCCGTTGCTCAACAACGGATATAAAGGAATCATTCATGCAGGAGTCGGCAACGGTAATATTCATAAAAACATATTTCCGTCATTGATAGACGCCCGCAGAAAAGGCATTGTAGTTGTTCGTTCTTCCCGCGTACCGACTGGTCCTACCACCCTCGATGCGGAAGTGGATGACGCCAAGTATCAGTTTGTAGCCTCTCAGGAATTGAATCCACAAAAGTCACGTGTACTATTGATGCTTGCGCTGACCAAAACCACGGACTGGAAACAAATTCAGGAATACTTTAACGAATACTAAAAACCGGACCTACTTATGAAAAAATTAATGTTTATGCTACTCCTTGCGGGTAGCATACAGGCAATGTATGCCCAAAAGTTCTCCCCAAACACTCCTCTTTTCGAGGAACTGACAGACGTAAAAAAGAAAACGGATAAGTTCAACTTATACCTGAATATGCAAGGAAGTTTTGACGCTCATTTCCAAAATGGATTTCAGGAAGGTGACTTCAATATGCACCAGCTCCGCATCGAAGCGAAAGGAAATATCAACAACTGGCTTTCTTACCGTTACCGCCAGCGTCTCAACCGCTCGAACGACGGAAACAATATGATAGACAACCTCCCGACCTCCATCGACTGGGCAGGTATCGGTATCAAGCTCAACGATAAGTTCAACCTGTTTGCCGGTAAACAAAGTGCCAACTATGGCGGCTTCGAGTTTGACCTCAACCCGATCGATGTCTATCAATATTGTGATATGATCGATTACATGAGTAACTTCCTGACCGGTCTGAATGCAAGTTATAACATTACTCCCGATCAGCAACTTAATCTGCAGATATTGAACAGCCGCAATAGCTCTTTCGACAACACTTATGGAATCACAGAGGATGCGGAGGGTAATCTCCCCGATCTGAAATCCGGAAAAATGCCGCTGGTCTATACCTTAAACTGGATTGGCAATTTTAATAATGTATTTAAAACCCGCTGGTCGGCCTCTGTGATGAACGAAGCCAAAGATCATAATATGTATTACTATGCTATAGGAAATGAACTGAATCTCGGAAAGTGGAACGCCTTTGTCGACTTCATGTACTCAAAAGAAGAGATTGACCGTAAAGGGATTATCACCGGCATCGTCGGTCGCCCGGGCGGACACAATGCGTTTGATACAGGTTATTTATCCGTAGTAGCCAAGTGTAACTACCGTTTCCTCCCAAAATGGAATGCCTTCGTGAAAGGAATGTATGAAACGGCTTCCGTAACCAAAGCCTCCGAAGGGATAGAAAAAGGTAACTACCGTACCTCCTGGGGGTATCTGGCAGGTATCGAATTTTATCCGATGGAAACCAACCTGCATTTCTTCGTGACCTATGTAGGACGTTCTTATGACTTCACCTCCCGTGCCAAAGTGCTGGGACAAGAGAATTACAGTACCAACCGGATTTCGGTAGGATTCATCTGGCAGATGCCGGTCTTTTAATATTGTATGAGAATAAAAAATACCCGATAGCTTTCACACAGCTATCGGGTATTTTTATATGTTCGGTTTCTTTTTCTAAATCAATACTCTTCCTCGTTAAAAAAGAAATCTTCTTTACTAGGATAATCCGGCCAAATATCTTCGATACTCTCATAGATTTCGCCTTCATCTTCCATCTCTTGCAGATTCTCTATCACTTCAAGAGGAGCACCCGAACGCATAGCGTAATCAATCAATTCGTCCTTGGTCGCCGGCCAGGGAGCATCTTCCAGTTTCGATGCTAATTCCAATGTCCAATACATAATCTTGAGTATTAAAAAGTGAATACTTATTTTCTATTTTTCGGCAAAAGTATAATAAAATCTATCATTTCCAACTATTATCCCAGAATATTTCACTATTTTGTTCATCAAAATTAATTTTTCGGGATAAAACAAACAAATAATCTGATAATCTGTTGACAAAAGCTAACACTTCGGGAGAAATTGTACAAGTTTCGGACAGAGTCAGAATGCGACGTTCGGCTCTTCGACAAATCGTACGGCACACATGGCAAATAGCCGCTCCACGGCTACCTCCGGGTATGATAAAGGCACAAAGTTCGGGCAGTTGTTCATCCAGTTTATCAATTTCGCGCTCGATGCGTTCCACATCCTCCGAAGTAAGGATACTGGCGGCTTTCAGTTGTGTTTTTTCCTGGTCAGTTGCCAGATGTGAACCGATAGAGAATAGCTTATGCTGTATACTCAGGATAAAATCCCGGTCTGCCTCATCCAGCAAATACGTATTCAACCATCCCAGATGGGAATTAAGTTCGTCAATTGTTCCGTATGCTTCCAAACGAATATGGGTCTTCGGAACGCGGCTTCCGCCGACAAGACTGGTAGTTCCTTTGTCACCGGTCTTTGTATATACAAGGCTTTTTTTCATAAACGTCTATTTTTCATCATTACTATATATAAGATTAACGTATAAAGGTGATCAGAAGTTGACGATATAATGCTGTTTAATCTTTGTTGTATCAAAAAAAAGCAAGCCTGCATCATACAAGTCAAAAGTGATTCCCACCCGCTCATCATTCTGTAACTGTTTCCAAAGATTTTTCATTGCCTTTGAATAGCAGATCCCATGAACGACAAACAAACTATTCGAAGTAGTCCGACGGGAACAGATGTTAAAAACTTCTTCCAGCAAAGCCGGATTCCGATAGTCATTCAGATACAGAAAGTCTACCGGAGTATCGGCATCTAAAAAGAGTTCTGATAAGTCGGAAGCAAAAAGATACCCGGCAGAAGGTTTGGCTGATTGTAAATATAAGGAGGCTGCCGAGGGCTTTCCTACTTCTATGATAGTGGCCGGTTGCACTTTATTCACCAGGCGGAACAACAGACGGTTGATTCTTGGTATTCCTTTCTCCCACCCCTGTGTTATGATTCGCTTTTTCTGTTCCACCTTCAGCAGGTCATATGCATAATAAGGCATCTTCTCATAAATCACGTCCGTGATCAGACTGAAAGCAAAAGGAGAGTGCACACCATATCCACAACGGTAGCGGAAACGGGAGAGCCAGATAAAAGGTCTTTTTAGGTAATACAGAAGATTCATAAACCAGTCTTTCATTTTTTTGTTCGTGGCGCAAAGATATATTATTTTATTGAAAAAAGGGCCGGCTCCCGCGGTGGACCGACCCTTTTAATCATTTATTTCAAGTAACTACTGCAGTCTGAATACTACAGGTACAGTATATTTTACTCGAACTTTCTTACCGTTCTGCACTCCAGGCTTCCACTTAGGCATTCCACTTATCACACGGATAGCTTCTTTATCCAAATAAGCATCTACCCCTCGTACAACTGTCGGACTAGTAATCGATCCGTCTTTGTCTACGACAAACTGAACAATTACACGTCCTTGTGAGCCCATCTCCTGAGACATTGTCGGATATTTGATATGAGTACTCAAATATTTCAGCAATTCAGCTGAACCACCGGGAAATTCGGGCATGACTTCAACACTTACGTGAATAACGTCCTCCACCACTTCTTCTGTTTCCACAACCGGCGGTATCCAAACAACCTTGTAAGGTTCATTCACATTGTCCGGCACTACTGAAACGTTATCCGTCACCTCTTCGGTATCATCTACTATTTCGATCCATTCGGATTGCTTGATTTCCGGTGGAGGAGGCGGTTCCAGTTTTTCTTCCGGGAATGTAATTGGAACGAGCTCCGTTACAAAGATGGATTCATCATCAGATGATACTGCCGCAACTCTTACATCATGCTGTGTCCATTCGAACGATACGAACATGAAAGCAAGCGCAACAACCAAACCCATCAACAACCAAGAACCTCTTTGATTCTCAATTGCAGCCTTTTTTGATTTTTTGGCTTCCATAAAAAATGTGTTTAAGTAATTAATAATAGAAAATATATAGTATATATACTACTTTTCGTTTTCTGTCTTAAGCATTACTTAAAGTGCTCTCTAGCTGCAATAAATATAGTATTTTTATGGATAGGATGTAACTTTGCTTCTTGTTTATTTTATTCTTTTTCCTTCTTTTGGATAAAATTTATGAATATGACTCCAAGTTATTCCAACTAGCAATACCAAGCATTTCAGTTTAAAAATCAAGTAGTATACTAGTAATCATACTAATAGGAAAGGAACAGTCTTCATTACAATAGATATTCTAACAATTGTTCTGATTAAACCAAAAAGAAAATAAATGTATATGAGAGCATGTTACGCATGCTTATCTTTCGTTTCATCAGCTTCCTTCACTTTCTTCCCGCCAATAATATTCAGAATAATATTCATAGCCCCCTTTCCCACGAAAGAAGTACCTACCACGACAACTTTGGGCAAAGACTTCAACGCCTCCTTCACAGCTACACGCTTTGCTTTTCTTTTAGCTTTGATTCCATTTAATGAATTCATTCCATCAATCAGATAGTTACGCGTCACATAACCGATACGTAAAGTCATCAACGAATTCACGATTCCATCGCATATCGAGCCGATGACTACACCCGGTATTTTCACATTAGACAGAATGCTCAAAAAGCCGGTATCTCCCGAAACGGTATCACCAATGTCATCCAAATCAACATCGGCAGCGTCAACAGAAGCATCGGAAATATCGATATCGGACGCTGCATCCGAAGATTGATCCGCTAATGAGCCGAAGGGAGCAACCGAGCCCATATCTTTAAATACTTCGGATACAACAAATGTCATTAATGAAGTAACCAGAATATTGACATACTGCCGGAACAACTGTTGCCTCGTAGGCCGGAAACCGGAAGCTACAATCACATCCTCTATCATTTTATAATTCATATAAAGCACAGATACCGTGTCCAGCTTTCCATTCTGCGAAATTGCCGTAATCATAAAGACAGATTTCGCCCATTCTATAATACGACGATTAATACCAATGATACGAACCGAATGCATATCTTCTGTACGCGGACCTGAAGTTTCTTTCAGTTCTCCCCCTTCAATACGCAATTTCAGCTCTTCGCTTATGATTTGCACCAGTTCTTCCCTGCTCGTTGCATAACGTTCCAAACCTTCAAGCAATCTCTGCTGATGCAGTTTTCTTAACTCGGGACAGGACTTATCCTTAGGTATATAATTGCAGTTATCCGCCAGTTTGTGTCCAAACGCAACAAGTTGTGCAGTATTCCACTCCCCATCAATAGACAAAGCCGGAATCTGCGGAGCACGATGCACCCGAACGACCGGACGTATAACGACAACATAAAATACAACCAGAATCAAAGTGTAAAAAGCATACTCTGCCCACGCGACATGCGATAAGGAGGCTATTTTCTCACCAATAATAATGATGTTACCCAACAATAATATCACAAAAGAGCCCAAAAACAGGAGTGTGATAATTAATAAATTTCGTTTCATAGGCTTATTCTTATCTTATTGAATCCTTAAAACTCTGAACTTGTGCATTTATTGACCGAAGCAACGCATCCTTCCTGTCAAATTCTTCTTTATCAGACACCAGCGCATTCAGATACATTGTTTTTTGTTGTTCCAAAAAATCAATGATACTTTGTTTGCGTACAGGCACATACTGATCGTAAAGGTCATTAGCCGCCTTATATATACTCTTCCCGACAGTCAGCTGAAGATATCCTTTGATCGTTTTCCCGGTATGCGTATGATCGATTCCGGTGATACATTCCATCGCTTTCCTCAGAAAACTCTGAATTTCCATTGTCGAATAAGTCCCGAACGGATTGGGTATTCCGATATGCGGAACTGTCGGATTATTAATATTCTTCACATCAAAAGCTCCCTGCAAATCAAAATCGACCGCAGGAAAATTTGTCACTTGCGGCACTGAATCAAAAAGTGCACAACCTTTTTGCTTCAGAAAAGTATTCATCTTCTCTATAAAAGCCACATCATCTTTCAAGTTAGAGAGTTTCCGCAAATACTGCCGGACCAAGCTATGTTCATGGGAATCAAGGAATTTACTTTTTATCGCCGCTGACGAATCAGTCATAAACTTTGTGACAAGGCTGCGTGTAGCATCCTTCCCCTTCGCTCCACCAGCAAATGCGGAATTGCATCCGGAATCATAATACTCCCTAACGATTTCAGTAAACTCTTTCAAATCATCATCCATATAGACTTGCACCATTTTTCTAAAATCGCTCCCATCGTAACTAAGTTCACTCGCCTGACGGAGTAACTCGTCAAACGAAGTTGCCGCAGCCTGATATTCTATATCGATTGCTTCCTGTTGACCAATTGATTCTCCGACTAAATTATCCAGTTTTTCCAACTGATTCAGCGTTCTTCCGATTACACTTCTCAGGCGTATATCAGTACTATTGGAGATCACCTTGCCATACAAATCCTTCTCAAATCTCTGAAACTTCGCAGCTTCTTCCTGAAGATCCGCCATTCCCGCATAGCTAGCAGCATCCGCCACTTTTCCCAAGTTCAAACTATATATATTCTCCTTCAACTGGAAGTTACGTCTGCCCATTTCATTCTCGGCAAATTCTACCTGTACCTTAATTACAGCCTGCTTCTCCTCTTCCGAATGCCAGTAAGCCGCTTCAAACACATTATGCAGAAGACAAACCGGAACTTTCGGATTATTCTCCTGCAGCAACTTCAGAAAACGATTGGAAACCTTCGATATAGCAGAATTTGAACTTTGCACAAATATCACGAAATCTGCCCTTTGAGAGATCGTTTCATAAATAGGATTATCCAAATTCGCATACCCGCCATCCAGCCCGGGCATATCCACCAGAAATATATTATCTTTCAAAAGCTCCCCACCGGAAGTTGTTATGGATGTCACCAGCGTATGATCTGTATTTATCACGCTTTCTTCCAAAGCTAACGAAACACACTCCTCCAGATTAGCATCATTCAATTCTTTCTTTTCAATGCTTATCTCGGAAATGTTTTCCAGTTTCTCAAATCCGCGCAGGCTATCAATGACCGAATCAAACTGTTCTACTTTTCTGGCTTTATCAGCAACAGAAAAAATACGGGTAATGGATTCCTCCTGTCCTTTTGAAATAATGGACGGACGCACCGTACACTCCAAGAAATGAGTGGGGCTGACGTGAGCATGTGCTATGAGATTTACTAAAGTAGATTTTCCTGATTTCACGGGTCCAACCACTAATATAAGAAAAGATCCTCCGTCAAACTCAGAAACACGATTATTTAGTTTCTGAGTTGATTTACAAACAGCCTCCAAATCTTTTATTCCCCTTACTGACTCCAAAGTTGACATCAATTCCTTAGATCTGCTCTTCAGTATATTCAAGAATATCTTAAGCTCCGACGAAGACATTGTTTCCACTCTTTCTTCTATAAATTTGTATTTACCCATAAACGAGATTTAAATAATGGTACAACCGACTATTCACATGTCATTTTAATAATGATGATAAAGTTAGCAGTTTGTCGGGAAATAAAAAATGTATAGAGCACAAAGATTGCATAATAATTGAAAGTTCGTCAAAGTTTTATGGATTCAAGTTCAATTCATCAACAAAAAGTTTCTTCATATCCGCAAAAAAGAATATATTTGTTCATTAACATAGAACACTCTAAATTCAGCACTTATGAAACCAATTATCTTACTATTCATATTAATATTCTTCCCCTATATAGTATTCTGCCAAAGCAGTAATGACGAATATTTTATATTAACCGAATATTATTATAATGATGAAGGAAAACAAATACTCATCCCTACAGACAGTATAGAATATCATCGTATTACTAATAAAGATCATTCTATGTGGGGATTCAAAAACAAAGAAGGGAAGATAATGATACCACCCGGAAAATATAGTTTTTTGAATCCTATAGATGAACATGGAATGATACTTGCCCAAAAAGATGGCAAGGAAGGCTATATAGATATTACAGAAAAGGTGCTGATTCCTTTTATTTATGATAATGTCGGAGTCTTCTCTACAGATGTGGAATTGGCCAGTGTCATAAAAGATGGCAAACAGGGATTTATCAACCGGAAAGGAGAAGTCATCATTCCGCTGGAATATGACGGAAATTCATACAATACAAATTTCCACTCAGGAGTTGCCATTTTAACTAAAAACAAAAGATATGGAGTAATAAACGCTCAAAACAACATCATAATCCCATTTGAATATGAAAAAATAAAGTATTCGGATAATCAAGATTGCCTTATCGTAACAAAAGACTACGATTGGGCAACCTATTCTTTTGAAGGGAAACAGCTCTCTGAATTTGATAATTATTTTATCATATCCAGACCATTATCAGCCATCCCTTCCAACAAAACAAACCTTCCACTGCTGATTACAACAGATGAAATGAATGTATATCTAGACAAGACTCAATACTTAGAAGAAATAGAACAAAACAAAAGATCGGATAACACACCTGTAGAAAACAAATTTGCATATATTGATAAAACTAAAAAGGTAGTTGTACCTTTCGGAACATACGATTATGCCACCCCTTTCGGATTGGGAAGAAAAGCCATTGTTGCGAAACAAGGAGCATTTGGTATTATCGACGAATATGGTAAACCCATTCTGCCTCTGAGTTTCGATTTCATAGAGCAGCCTTCTGAATATGCCAATATATTTTTGGCAACCAAGGGGCAAACAGTAACAGTCTATAATCAAAACGCCCAAATAATTCCAATAAAAGGCATTGAATCTTACGAATGCAGAGACAATCACATTATTATTTCAAATATTCACAATAAGAAAGGACTTCTTGATTATGATGGAACGCAGTCAATACCCTTTAAATATGACACACTTTACACTTCCCGCTCTATTTCTGTCATAGATTTCATTGCCAGAAAAGGTGATACATATGGCTATATTTCTAGAAAAGACGAAATAATCAAGCCTTTTACATACAAACACATATATGGACTGAAAGATGATCTTGTTTTTGTGAATGCTGACGGCAAAGCCGGAATGTATGATAAAGAAGGAAATATAAAATTAGCTTTTGAATATGACAGCATCTGCGATACTCACTATAATAATTTTGAGCCAGAAGAAAATAAATACATCGTTATTAAAAATGGGAAGGTGGGTACGGTTGATATTCACAATAAGGTCATTATACCAATTATATACGATGAACTATCCGGATGGGTGGAATATGGTCCTGAGGCACATTTTGCAAAAAAAGATGGCAAATATGGATTGATATCCTACGAGGGACAAATTATTATCCCTTTGGAATACGAATATGTCGATTTACCGGTAGCAGGCATTATTGTTGTTCGCAAAAATGGAAAGTATGGGGCTTTATCATGGAAAAACAAAGAAATACTACCTTGTATATATGACAGGATCATTAATGATATGCCTATAGAAAGTATTGGAGATACAAGAGAACCTAAATTGATTGTTTTGTCAAATGGCAACTGGAATTATTATGATAAAAAAGGAGACATCATCCGTAAAAATGTTCCCAAAGAAGTAATAATGGAAAGTTATGGACACAGAATAGAGCGGGGTGAACCATCTAACGAAAACCTTGATTTTGGAATGAAACGGGCAAAAAAATAAAAGAACCTGCAAGTTTGTCTTAAAAATGCAGACTGCATTTTTTTATAATTGGATAATAAATTCTTGCCGAATGCAAAATATAGAAAATTCTCTTTGATACTCACAACTCAAATATCCTTTATCATATATTATTGTATTATCTTCTCATATTTTAGGCACAAGACTAATTATCAATAGACTAACTGTAAAAGGCAGAAAGCATCGTCAATCATACAAAGCACATAAAAGTCATATTTTGCTCTTTATTGAACAGTATTTTTCCAAAACTATAAAAGGGCTGCGTTAAATTTGCATCTGAAAAAGTACGTTAACATTTTAAATTCTAAAAAGTATGCATTTATCTAACACATTACCCCATAATAATCGTATAGAAATAGCTGATGTGCTACGTGGGTTCGCTGTAATGGGAATTACACTTATCCATTTTATCGAACGGTTTAGTCTCAATAGCTTTCCGGAAGAGACCTGTAACTTTCTGATATTTACGGATAGGGTAATTTGGGATAGTGTATTTTTCACCTTTTCCGGTAAGGCATACTGCATCTTTGCGTTGCTTTTTGGATTTAGTTTTTTTATTCAAGACAATTCACAAAAACTTAAAGGGAAAGATTTTCGTGGGCGGTTTGCCTGGCGGTTAGTATTACTTCTTTTTATAGCTTGTATTAATTCGGCTTTATTTCCGGGTGAAATATTGGTACTCTACGCCTTGCTTGGTTATGTACTGATCGCAGTCTGCCGACTCTCTACCCGAACAGTCACGATCATAGCAGTCATTCTTCTACTTCAACCTATTGAATTGGGACAAATAATTTATGCACTCATCAACCCCGACTATATGATTAATGCTGATCTTGATGCTCCATACTGGGAGTTAGTCAATGCTGCTCAGAAAGAAGGTTCTTTCCTCAAAATGTGCAAAACTGCCATTTGGACGGGTAATGTTGCTAATATGGGGTGGATGCTCTTACATGGAAGGGTTACCCAAACCGCAGGATTATTTATGGTAGGTATGATCATAGGACGCAGCAATGTATTTCTCTACTCAGAAAAAAATATAAAAATCTGGCTTAAAGTATTCATCATAGCCGTTACAGCATTTTTCCCTCTTTATGGTTTGATAGATATACTTCCCGACTTTATAAGCAGGGAGGCACTACTTGTACCTTCTGTCCTTCTACTGAAATCACTTTCAAATATTGCATTTACCGGAATCATGTTTGCAGGGATTATACTCGTTTATTACCTGACAAAACTGAAACATGTCCTTCATAAATTTGCACCTTATGGCCGCATGAGTCTGACAAACTATCTATCGCAATCTTTGATCGGAGGATTCTTGTTTTACAATTGGGGATTAGGTCTTTATCTGCATACAGGCATTACAGCATGCATTCTTATTGGTGTATGCGTATTCTTTTTACAATACTTTTTCTGTAATTGGTGGCTTTGCTCACATCGTCAGGGACCATTAGAGTGGTTATGGAAAAAGGCAACCTGGATAAACTGGAAACCTAACAACTAAAACATAAAGCTGAATCCTCTTTCCCGGAAAGTATGATCCCTTTCAATCTCCAAAGAAAGGGATTTTTTCAGTTGTGTTGCCATAAAGTCCAAGAAAGGCTGACTGGTTTCCTCATCTTGCGACTGCTGTAAAGAAAGTATATAATCGGCTCTATCTTCCTTAAATATCTTTGCAGGGAAAAGACGATAGCAGAATTGAATATAGTTCATTAATAAACGAGCCGCTCTACCGTTACTGTCCACCCATGGATGAATAGTTACTAAATTAAGATGAGCGTTGAAACTCAATTCATATTGTTCCCGAAGTGTATTCATTAACTTTTGCCGTTCTTGCAATATAGAACATAATTCTTCTACTTTTGCAGGCACTTTCTGATAACTCATATAAGAACGGCCACCCACACCAGCCGTAACACCACACAAACGAAACTCGCCTTTGGAAGAATCGAAAGAACCGCCTATTGTATTATGTACGCTTCCAGTGGTACGCATAAGAGTAGCATTTAGCTTTTGTAACAAGGAAGAAGTAATATCAACACCCTGCACACTTTCTTCTTTAGCAAGTTCGTATGCATTCTTCAAATCCTCATTCATCAAATGATAAACCAATGGCTTTCCTTTGGCAGTCACTCCTTCATCAAAGAGAAGTTGAGTATCCATCTCAGTGAGTGTAGAACCTTCAATAGCTGTAGAATGAGTAATAAGAGAATAAAGGTAGTACTTTTCATAGTCTACCAACTGACCGATACCGAGTTTCTGAAATTCTTGATACAGTTTTTCTATCTCCTGCCAAATACTCTTTTCCATAATAGGCTATCTTTAATTCGATCTTCTTCCCAAAAATACTCCGAGTTTATACTCCGACAAAAGGAAACGACATATTTATTTAAAGAAAAGTTTTTGTTTAAAGGTGGTGGAATAATTTAGGAACAATCACTTTATAACAAAGAAAGCCAAGTAATTGATTATTCAATACTTGACTTTCTTTGTGGCACCCTTAACCGTTCTGTTCTCGAACCAATTCCTACATGATTTGGACCTAATTTATGAATTAAAATCTTGGATACCAAATCCATAATCACCAATCTTATCTTACAACAATATAATCTGATTATTTTTTCATTTTCGAAATATACAATAGCTCTTCCATTGTCAAACGATATACCACCTTAACATCGTCAATATATTTTCTTTTAGCATTATATTGAATTTTATGTGCAGAGAAATTTCCAAGCTGCCTAAAAGTGTCCAATAATTCTTGACTCTCTTTTGCTAAAGAAAAAGGTTTATTGCTTAAGGTATAGTTAATTATATAACTCAACCCTTTATACTCTCCGCTGGCTTCTTGTATTAATCCTATTTTACCAATAGCTTCGTAAGAATGAATGAGTAATATTTCTAATAATCTTCGCATAAGAATAGCACACCCGTCATAGATATTATATTCATAACTCGCATTTATTTGTTTACAAAGACATTCAATATACCCCCTTGTTTCTTCATATAATATTTTAGGAATAATTCTATCATCAGAAATAATTGTTTCATCTTTTAATATCAAATCACAGAATTGAGCATCCAATTTTTCAATTAGCTCACGATTTGGTTTATATGTCCCAATAGTTTTACCTGCAATAATACCCTTTGATTTTCTCAAATCATTTTTTAGGTATGTTGGATTGTATTTAGGCAAATCACAAGCCTCAAAATATTTATTTATCATTTTTATATCACAGCCATCTGGAAACATTTTATAGTGCAACCATATAAAGGCCGATGCTTTATCTATTTTTTTAGCATATTCACGACAAATTGCATACAACAATGACTGTGTATTCAAATCCATAAGATTATTTTTTCTTAGAAAGAGACTTCTTCTTAGTTCTTGTCACAGACTTTCCTAAAGCAATTAATGAAATTTGTTCTTTTCCCTTGGAGGTAATGGAAAATTTAGTTTTATTTAGTGCTGTAATATATTCTGCTTTAAGCAAATTATTAAGTGCTGAAGATAAATTTTTAGTTCGTGTAGGCGTATGAATATCATATTCTTTATAACCATCTATCAAAGCTAATCTCTCAACTGGTTGAGTACCTTTATTAGATTTAAAATAAAAAACTAATAATAAAATATCCATTTCACTTTTCGCAAATCCTTTAGTCATTAGCTCATATATTGAAGGAACATCTGGCTCACAGTTATCGACTTCCACCACTTCTTGAGAGTGTGGTATGTGTGATTCAATTTGGGCAAAAGTGGTAGGTGTCAAATTGGAGACATTAGCTTGATTAGAAATAGAACTTATAGCATTATTTGTCTCTATTAGTTCAAATCTATCCAGCAAGTGTTTAATTACTCTTACCTTTGCATTATTCTCAATCAAAGAAAGTGCTTTTGCACATTTAGCAATAGCTTCTGATTCTAAATCGTCATCGTAAACTCCCATAATTAGATTTATTTTGTGCAAAAATAATTAGTTTTTTTTTCATTACGAAATATTAATAAAGATAATTGCGAATTTCAGTTAAGCATAAAATACATCCATACCCCTACCTTTCATTTTTCTTCTTTAGAAGAAGAGTTCTATAGTATATACCGAACCAATTCTTATAACAAAGTAGTTGACTTAATATATCAGCAAACCAACGAGTTACGAGGGACAGAAAAGAAAAGCGGAGAGAGTTTTTCAACTTTCTCCGCTTCAGTACCCAGACCCGCATTTGAAATAATTAAAGTGGGGAAAATGTGAGTAAAAAGAAAAAATGCGGAAAAACACTGCAATCACACTGTATTTCAACATGTTACAATCCTATTAAATTTCAATCCAAGTTAATCGAATTGCAAAATATCTAGCAGATGTGGGGAAAATGTGGGGAAAATATCTATATTTGCAGCAGAGTAAAATTCAACCTGAAAGTCTATGAAAGTAACCTTTATCATTAAAAAAGCAGCCAAACGATATGATACAGAATCCATGGCTACAATCTATGTCCGTTTTAGAAACGGAAGGCAGTTAGACTCCGTTGCTCCTACTCAGTTAGCCATCAATCCCAATCTATGGGATGATAAAGACGAATGTGTAAAAACGAAAGCTGTCTGCAATGAAGAAATGCGTACCCATATAAATGAAGAGATACGCCAGTTGAAAACCTATATCGAGAAGGTATATCAACAAGAAAAGGAAGCAATAGACAAAGAATGGCTAAAAACAACACTTGATAAATTTTACCATCCTGAAAAATATTTTTTGCCGGAGGAAGTGGTTATCAAGCCTACCATTGGAGAACTATTCGATGAATTTCTAAACAAGCACCCTTTGTCGGAGGTACGAAAGAAAAATTTCCGGGTTGTCAAAAGAGCCTTACTGCGTTATGAACTATATGTAAGGGCTACAAAGAGAGGACAAAAGGGCTTTATCTTTGACGTGGATTTGGTAACACCTGACACGCTTCGGGATATGTGGGATTTCTTTCAGAACGAATACCAGTATTATGAACTTTACCCGAGCATTTATGAAGCCATTCCCGAAAAGAGGACACCACAGCCCAGAAGCAAGAACACGCTGATAGACTGTTTTTCAAGAATACGTACATTCTTCCTGTGGTGCTTCGATAACAAGCGTACCACAAACAGACCTTTCGACAAATTCCCAATAGAAGAATGTACATACGGTACACCTTATTATATAACACTTGAAGAGAGAGATAGAATTTTCAATGCCGACCTTTCAGCTACCCCACAACTGGCAATACAGAGAGATATATTCATATTTCAGACACTGATAGGATGCAGAGTGAGCGACTTGTACCGAATGACCAAACTAAATGTGGTCAATGAAGCCATAGAGTATATTCCCAAGAAAACCAAAGAGGGGAATCCGGTTACGGTACGTGTTCCACTTAACGACAAAGCGAAAGAAATCCTTGAACGCTACAAAGAATATGAGGGGAAACTATTGCCGTTCATATCCGAACAAAAGTACAATGACGCCATAAAAAAGATATTCAAGTTGGCTGGAGTTGACCGCATCGTAACAATCTTAGATCCGTTGACGCACAACGAAATCAAACGACCGATTTATGAAGTGGCAAGCAGCCACTTGGCAAGACGTACTTTTATCGGCAATATCTATAAAAAAGTGAAAGACCCGAACCTTGTTTCCGCACTGTCGGGACACAAGGAGGGAAGCAAGGCTTTCAGACGATACAGGGATATTGACGAAGAAATGAAGAAAGACCTTGTAAAACTATTAGACTGATACTTGTATGGGACAACAGGAATATGACAATTTCAAAAGACTGATAAAGGAATGGCTCGACAGCCATCCGGATGAATATGCCGATTTCGTAGAAGAAATGAACGACAAGAAGTTCAAAGGGTTCTTCAATATTTTCAATACGGCTGTAAGGCTTGTTCCGAAATATAAAGAAGCAGCACGCAAGAGAATAGGCGATGATAGAAACCCTGATTTCGAGGAACTGGAAAATGTTCTTTTACAATCAGACCTTGCCGAGAAAATAGTGAATGAGTTTCATACCCCGAACAAGAGAAGCATTGTTCCTGCCATGCTTGCATGGCTCTATTACGGACGAAGCTATGAGTGCATGGTGGAACAGGGTGAGGAACTGACCAAAAGAAAGGATATTCCCACCTTATACAAATGGCTTGTTTCCGGCATGGTCAAATTCATTATCAGAAAAAGCATCGCCAATGGCATGAGAACCAAAGAGGACTGGCAAGTATTCAGGAAGCAACAGAAAGCCATTGAGGAAAACTCTCTTGTGGAATGGGCAATAGAAGAAGATGAAGACATGGACGAGGAAGAAACAGATATGTTGCAGGAAGAACAGCCAAAGACCGCAGGACGCAAAGCCGACACACGCACGTTGCCAGAACTTCTGATAGAAAGGCATGACATACTGATTGAAAGAATTGGCACACGATTGAAAACCCATGCTACGGAAACAGATATAGCACGGCTGTTTATCGCACTGGTGGAATACCGCTTCATGCGGAAGTGTCCCATCAAGACTTTCAGAAACGCACTGCACGAGCAGTTCAAGGAACAAGAAATCGTCCACGAAAGAGGCATCCAGAAAGCATACAAAAATCTCATTTCACCACTTGGAAACAGCAAGAAACTGGTAAAAGACATTGGTGAAGACCATGAAGCCATCGAGGAATTGAAAGCCTATCTATCCAATTGAAACTCGTTTAATTCGCTTTTCGTTTTTACGAATTTAACGAATTGAATATCATTGTTTTACGATTGTTTTTCATTATATATTTGCGCCACTATCCTAATCGGGGTAGTGGCTTTTCGTTTATAATACTGCCGAAACGGGAAGTCTTACAACCGGCAGTTTCAAGAAGCCTATGACAGATTTATTGGCAATTATCCAAAACGGGAACGGCAACATCAAGTTGGAAGTAACAGGAGAAGATTTGCTATTATTCTCCAACCAGTTAATCAGCCGTGCGAAGCATGAACTTTCTACCGCCATTGCGGAAGCAAGAAAGGAGAAGTATCTAACCAAAGAGGAAGTGAAAAAGATGTGCGGTGTTTGTGATACCACACTCTGGCACTGGTCTAAGAAAAACTATCTGAAGCCTGTAAAGGTTGGAAACAAGGTCAGATACCGACAATCCGACATTCAGAGAATTTTAGGTGAACACAACCCTTTAATCTAAGCCTATGAAGGAGGAAGAATATATGCGCGTAGGAACAACTTTGTACAAGGTGGTCAATCAGCCATGCGCTAATGGCGGTTATGAAAAGAAACGTGTCGTATGGAACAACAGCACATTACGGCAGGACTATGGAAAGAATTATCTTGCCACCGTCCCCAAGTATGACGGCTTTTGCACTGTTCCCAACCATTTGAACTATCAAAAGGAGATTGAGGGATTTCTGAACCTTTACGAGCCTATAGAGCATAAACCGCAGCAGGGGGACTTCTCCCACATCCAATCCTTGATGCGGCACATCTTCGGGGAACAATACGAGCTGGGTATGGACTATATGCAACTGCTGTATCTACAGCCGACACAGAAGCTGCCTATTGTCCTACTTGTTTCAGAAGAACGCAACACAGGCAAAAGCACGTTCTTGAACTTCCTGAAAGCCGTGTTTGAGAACAACGTGACTTTCAACACCAACGAAGATTTCCGCAGCCAATTCAATTCCGACTGGGCAGGAAAGCTGCTAATCGTTGTGGACGAAGTTTTGCTCAACCGCAGGGAAGACAGCGAACGGTTGAAAAACCTGAGCACCACTTTCACCTACAAGGTGGAAGCCAAAGGCAAAGACCGAACGGAGATTGCTTTCTTCGCCAAGTTCGTGCTATGTTCCAACAACGAATATCTGCCCATACTCATAGACGTAGGAGAAACACGCTACTGGGTGCGGAAGATAATGCCGTTGCAGAGTGATGATACCAACTTTCTGCAAAAGCTAAAAGCGGAAATACCCGCATTTCTTTATTTCCTGACCCAAAGGGAACTATCCACAACACAGGAAAGCCGTATGTGGTTCAACCCAAGACTGACACATACCGCAGCCTTGCAGAAAATAATCCGAAGCAACCGCAACCGACTGGAAATAGAAATGACCGAGTTGTTGCTTGACATCATGTCGAACATGAACGTGGAAAGCGTATCATTCTGCCTGAACGACCTTGTAACCTTGCTACTCTATTCACAGGTCAAGGTTGAAAAGTATCAAGTGAGGAAAGTTGTGCAGGAAGTATGGAAACTTACTTCCGCACACAATTCGCTATCCTACACCGCTTATGAGTTCGCACCCCATCGTGAGTGCCACTATGAGCCGAAAAGGAAAACTGGTCGGTTTTATACGGTAACGAAAGAACAACTGACCGCTATCTAATTATTTTGATGAAATGATGAATAAGGGAAGTAATATATTGCCTTACAGATAGATATGTATTCATCAAACACTCATCAACAACGATTGCTGATGAAAAAAGAAAACATCATTTCTCTTTTGGCAAGCAATCTGATGAGAAAAAGATGAGCCGATATAACGCTGTTTAACAGTGTGTTAAATTCCAAATTCATCAAATCATCATTTTTTCATTCACCAACAAATCCGCAAGAAAATGACAATAGAAGAAGCTAAAAGCATACGAATAGCCGACTACCTGCACAGCTTGGGTTATTCACCAGTAAAACAACAAGGTATCAACCTTTGGTACAAATCTCCGTTTCGGGAAGAGAGTGAAGCATCGTTCAAAGTGAATACCGAACGTGAACAATGGTATGACTTCGGTTTGGGAAAGGGCGGAAACATCATTGCACTGGCTGCACATCTGTACGCTACCGACCATGTGCCTTACATCTTGAAACGGATAGCAGAGCAGACACCGCACGTGCGCCCGGTATCTTTTTCTTTTGGCAAGCAAAGCTCTTCTGAGCCGAGCTTCCAACAGTTGGAGATTGTTCCGCTGTCATCTCCTGCCCTGCTTGCCTACTTACAAGGTAGAGGAATAAATACAGAACTGGCGAAAAGAGAATGTAGTGAAGCCCGTTTCACCCACAACGGCAAGCGGTACTTTGCCATCGCCTTTCCCAATGCTTCGGGTGGGTTTGAGGTTCGCAACCGCTATTTCAAGGGCTGCATCGCTCCAAAGGAAATCTCCCACATCAGACAGTCTGGGAAAGCGAGGAATACCTGTTATGTGTTCGAGGGATTTATGGACTACCTCTCCTTTCTGACATTGAGACAGGAGAGCTGCCCAAATTATCCGGAGTTGGACGGACAGGACTATATCGTATTAAATTCCGTATCGAATGTGAATAAAGCTCTCTATCCGTTGGGCAGCTACGAACGCATCCACTGTTTTTTTGATAACGACCATGCAGGCATGGAAGCCCTCCAACAAATCCGCAAGGAATACGGCAGAGACCGATACATCCGTGACGCTTCACAGACTTACAGCGGATGCAAGGACTTGAACGAATACTTACAGAAACAGGCTGAGAAAAAAGGGAAGCTCCAATCCGTCAAAGAAGTGAGCAGCCAGTCACCGAAAAAGAAAAACGGCTTTCGGTTATAGCCCACTATAACTACACGCTCCGCTTTCGTAGTTGTGGGCTCTCCCG
>NZ_JAHQUN010000045.1:0-43416 GCF_019052485.1 Bacteroides sp. MSK.20.82 | reverse complement strand
AAGAGCAATTAACCTACGCTCATTTCCAATAAATTACACTCTTTTCGTAACTTCGGGCTACAAAGTTACTGAAAAGTTTCTCATGGCCTACAACGATAAGCACGAGATCGTGTTAAAAAAGATATCATATATACAATAAAAAAGGACCTTTATTCAAGGTCCTTTTTTATCACTTCATCCATTTCTTTTATTCGTTTCTCACGATCCTTGATGGGACCGTCTTTCGTATCACCTTTGAATACATTATCTGCACGATCGGTAACTTCAGTGCTCCATTCTTCAAACTCATTCTTAGCCGGACGGCCATTCGGTTCGATATTTTCCTCAGCAATCGAATCGTGTCTGTTAATCATATCATCCATATCTTCTCTTTTTTTATTGGTTACAATGATAATACAATATAAAAAGAGAAAAGTTCCGGGCGTTAATGTTTTTTGGACAACTCGCGTTCGCGTATCTGCAACTGTTCTTTATACAACTGGGGACGGAAAGGGACATAAAGGGTATAATCACTTTCAACCGCCTTGCCTCCCACCAGTGCCGGTGTCCAATTTGGCATTTCCTTCACAATGCGAAGAGCTTCTTCTGCAAACTCCGGATGAGTCGATTTTAATATATGAGGACGAAGAATCACTCCCTCCTTATCTATAGTAAACTCACACAAAGCATATCCCGAGACATTGTCTTTAAGCAATTCCGCAGGATAAATCATTTGTCCGGCTACATATTCCCGTACACAAACATCAGCCAAGCAGGGTAATTCTTCAATTTGCTTTCCCGAATGCGTTTTGAGCTTCGGACCAACAGAATAAATCCCCACATACATCGGCTTTTTGTGAGCGTCCGGCTGTTCTTTGGTACGGTGCTCCAGCTCTTTCAATAAAGCGGTTGCTTCCTCCGCCAATGCTTGTTCCGAAATATTTTCTCCCTGAGAAAACATGTAAGTCGACTGACAAACCAACACAAGCCGCTCCATCAAAGTACCTTTCATGGGTGACCACTTCCGTCCCATCATCTCTTTTCCTTTCGCATCTGTCGATGAGAAGTAATAAACAACTCCATCCAGTCCGGCTGTCGAACCGTCCAAATCCTGTATCTGGCTGGTTACCAGACGGGCGATAGCTCCCAAAGACTGGTATAAGGACTGACTGATCTCCACTGATTTAGTTTCCACTTTCACCGTTCCTTTCTCTGCCTGCCAATAGGTACGCGACAAAGTATTCGCAATCAACAGACAACGTCCGTTCTTCTTCTCTACCGACATTGCATATTCCGGTGAAAAAGAAGGAATGGCTACAAAACGCGCGTAAGGACGCTGTTGAAAACCTGTATTAAGCAAAGAAAAGACATTTCGATAATACTCACCCAACTCACCCGTATAGGTAGTAAAAGGCTTCACCGGCTCCAGATAGTCGATCTGAGCTGACAGGCGAAACGATAAAGTCAATAGCAGAAGAGAAATAACAATCTTTTTCATAAGTGTTCCCCGATTTTCGGTACATTCGGCAACAAAGATACAAATTATTTCGATGGTTCGTGATAAAATTATATCTTTGCACGGTTTTTACTAAGAAACTGAATAACAATACATCAAAAATATGATAGCTAAGATTGAACAACTTCTGAAAGAGGTGGAAGCTTTGCACGCCTCCAATGCCGAAGAACTCGAAGCTCTCCGCATCAAATACCTGAGTAAGAAGGGAGCCATTAACGATTTGATGGCGGATTTCCGTAACGTAGCTGCCGAACAGAAAAAAGAAGTCGGCATGAGACTGAATGAACTGAAAACTAAAGCGCAGGACAAAATCAATGCGTTGAAGGAACAGTTCGAGAGCCAGGATAATAGTTGCGACGGTCTTGACCTGACCCGCTCGGCTTATCCGATTGAACTCGGTACACGTCATCCGATTACAATTGTAAAGAACGAAGTCATTGATATCTTCGCACGTCTGGGATTCAGCATCGCCGAAGGTCCGGAAATCGAAGACGACTGGCATGTATTCTCGGCACTGAACTTTGCCGAAGATCATCCGGCACGCGATATGCAGGACACATTTTTCATCGAAGCTCATCCGGATGTAGTACTCCGTACTCATACTTCTTCCGTACAGACCCGTGTGATGGAAACTTCCAAACCTCCTATCCGCATCATCTGTCCGGGACGTGTATACCGTAACGAAGCTATCAGCTACCGTGCACACTGTTTCTTCCATCAGGTAGAAGCGTTGTATGTAGACAAAAACGTATCATTCACCGACTTGAAACAGGTATTGCTGCTCTTCGCCAAAGAAATGTTCGGCACAGACACCAAAATCCGTCTGCGTCCGTCTTATTTCCCATTTACAGAACCAAGTGCTGAAATGGATATCAGCTGTAACATTTGCGGTGGTAAAGGTTGTCCGTTCTGCAAGCATACCGGTTGGGTGGAAATCCTCGGTTGCGGTATGGTAGACCCGAACGTACTCGAATCAAACGGCATCGACAGCAAAGTATACAGCGGTTATGCTCTCGGAATGGGTATCGAACGCATCACGAACCTGAAATATCAGGTGAAAGACCTCCGTATGTTCTCCGAAAATGATACACGCTTCTTAAAAGAATTCGAAGCGGCATATTAAATAGAGCACAGAATTTACCAGTATGCCAATGTGCCAATAAAACCATCTGATGGTAATTGGGACATTGGCATTTAATCAATATACCGATTACACTGAAACGGGATGGCTTATCACCGTTCCGATCAGCAAATTGAACGTTCACTTATTATGGCAAAGGATAGACTCATTACTCCCGGTTATTGTTTCATCTTGGCAGCCAACTTCCTGCTCTACTTCGGTTTCTGGTTGCTGATTCCTGTTTTGCCGTTCTATTTATCCGAGTTCTTTCAGGCAGGAAATTCCACTATCGGCATCGTGCTTTCCTGTTATACGGTAGCTGCACTCTGCATCCGTCCGTTTTCCGGCTATCTGCTGGATACGTTTGCCCGTAAGCCGCTTTATCTTTTCGCTTATTTCATCTTTATGCTGATGTTTGCGGGATATCTTATCGCCGGCTCGCTTACCCTATTTATTATATTCCGAATTATTCATGGAGTCTCTTTCGGCATGGTCACAGTAGGTGGAAATACAGTAGTCATTGACATTATGCCCTCTTCCCGCAGAGGTGAAGGGCTGGGCTATTATGGACTGACCAATAATATCGCCATGTCCATCGGACCGATGTTCGGACTGTTTTTACATGACGGAGGGGTTTCTTTCGCTACAATATTCTGCTATGCGCTCGGTTCCTGTATGCTGGGATTCCTGTCCGCAAGCCTGGTGAAAACACCTTATAAACCACCGGTAAAGCGTGAACCGATTTCACTCGACCGTTTCATTTTATTAAAAGGAATGCCTGCGGGACTCAGCCTGTTGCTACTCTCCATCCCCTACGGAATGACCACCAATTATGTAGCCATGTATGCCCGCGAAATAGGAATCCATACACAAACAGGTTTCTTTTTTACCTTTATGGCGATCGGTATGGCCATTTCCCGTATATTCTCAGGAAAGCTGGTGGACCGGGGAAAGATAACCCAAGTAATTGCCGCCGGACTCAATCTGGTTATAATAAGTTTCTTCCTGCTCGCATCCTGTGTATATCTGATTCAATGGAATGATGCTGCCTGCACCATTCTCTTTTTCGGAATTGCCCTGCTGATGGGAATCGGATTCGGAATTATGTTTCCGGCATTCAATACTCTGTTCGTAAACCTTGCCCCCAACAACCAACGGGGAACAGCTACTTCCACCTACCTGACCTCATGGGATGTAGGAATTGGTATCGGTATGCTGACCGGAGGATATATAGCCGAAATCTGTTCGTTTGACAAAGCATATCTTTTCGGTGCCTGCCTGACAGTAGTTTCCGCTGTCTATTTCAAATTAAAAGTAACGCCTCACTACCATAAAAACAAGTTAAGATGAGAAAGAAAGAACGTTATGAAAAAGTAATCGCATGGTTTCAGGCAAATGTTCCTGTAGCCGAAACAGAATTACATTACAATAATCCGTATGAATTACTGATCGCTGTAATCCTTTCTGCACAATGTACGGATAAACGAGTAAATATGATCACTCCGCCTCTCTACAAGGACTTCCCGACTCCGGAAGCTCTTGCTGCCAGTACGCCTGAAGTTATTTTCGAATACATCCGGAGCGTATCTTATCCGAATAACAAAGCCAAACATCTGGTAGGAATGGCTAAAATGCTGGTTAATGACTTCAACAGCAAAGTGCCCGACAACATGGATGACCTGATCAAACTTCCCGGTGTAGGAAGAAAGACCGCCAATGTGATTCAGTCCGTCGTTTTCAACAAAGCAGCGATGGCGGTTGATACCCACGTTTTCCGTGTCAGTCACCGCATCGGACTGGTGCCGGACAGTTGTACGACTCCATTCAGCGTAGAGAAAGAACTGGTGAAGAACATTCCGGAAAAATTAATACCCATAGCCCATCACTGGCTTATTCTGCATGGTCGTTATGTTTGTCAGGCACGTACGCCGAAATGTGACACCTGCGGTTTGCAAATGATGTGCAAATATTTCTGTAACACTTATAAAGTTACAAAAGAGGCACCAAAAGCCAAGAATAAATAACGATTTAATAGCAAGGAACCGAAATAAATAGTAACTTTGCGGTCGATCAAAAAAAGAGAATATTAAAAACACTTTTAAATAAAAATAGAGTATTATGCAGACAATTGACAAATTCAATTTTGCCGGTAAAAAGGCATTTGTTCGCGTGGACTTCAATGTACCCCTGGACGAAAACTTCAACATTACAGATGACACTCGTATGCGTGCAGCTCTTCCTACTTTGAAGAAGATTTTGGCTGACGGCGGTAGCATCATCATCGGTTCTCACCTGGGCCGTCCGAAAGGCGTTGCCGACAAATTCTCTTTGAAACATATCATCAAACATCTGTCTGAACTGCTGGGCGTTGAAGTTCAGTTTGCTAACGACTGCATGGGCGAAGAAGCCGCTGTAAAAGCTGCTGCTCTGCAACCGGGAGAAGTTCTGTTGCTCGAAAACCTTCGCTTCTATGCTGAGGAAGAAGGCAAACCAAGAGGTTTGGCTGAAGATGCCACAGACGAAGAAAAGGCTGCTGCAAAGAAGGCTGTCAAAGAAAGCCAGAAAGAATTCACCAAGAAATTGGCTTCTTACGCTGACTGCTACGTAAACGACGCATTCGGTACAGCTCACCGTGCACACGCTTCTACAGCTCTGATCGCTAAATACTTCGACACTGACAACAAGATGTTCGGTTACCTGATGGAGAAAGAAGTAAAAGCTGTTGATAAAGTATTGAACGACATCCAACGTCCGTTCACTGCTATCATGGGTGGTTCTAAAGTTTCTTCTAAAATCGAAATCATCGAAAACCTGTTGAATAAGGTAGACAACCTGATCATCGCAGGTGGTATGACTTATACATTCACCAAAGCAATGGGTGGTAAAATCGGTATCTCTATCTGTGAGGACGACAAACTTGACCTGGCTTTGGATCTGATCAAGAAAGCAAAAGAAAAGGGTGTAAACCTTGTACTGGCTGTTGACGCTAAGATCGCTGACGCTTTCTCTAACGACGCTAACACTCAGTTCTGCGCTGTTGATGAAATTCCTGACGGATGGGAAGGTCTTGACATCGGTCCTAAGACTGAAGAAATCTTCGCTAACGTAATCAAAGAATCCAAAACTATTCTTTGGAACGGTCCTACAGGTGTATTCGAATTTGAAAACTTCACTCACGGTTCACGTACAGTAGGTGAAGCTATCGTTGAAGCAACTAAGAACGGTGCATTCTCACTTGTGGGGGGTGGTGACTCTGTAGCTTGTGTTAACAAGTTCGGTCTGGCTAGCGGCGTATCTTATGTTTCTACAGGTGGTGGCGCATTGCTCGAAGCAATCGAAGGAAAAGTTCTTCCGGGTATCGCTGCCATTAATGAATAATGAATTTATAACAATGTAATTTTAGATACGAGGGCAGTTCTTTGTGAAAAGAGTTGCCCTTATTTATATCTGACCCATCAACTAAGGCATGAAGAGAGCAGCACTCATATTCTGTATCCTCCTTTTCTTCCTTTATTCTTGCCAAAGAAAAAAAGGAGAAAGCGTCTTTATACCTTCAACAGAATTACAACCACTCACACTGGGAATGCTCCCGACTCTGGACGGACTGCCTTTTCACATAGCTAAAGCACAAGGAATCTACGATTCGCTGGGATTGGATTTGACCATCCTTTCTTTCAATTCCGCCTATGACCGCGACGCAGCGTTCCAGTTCAAATCAATGGATGGCATGATCACCGACTATCCCAGTGCAGTAACTCTACAGGCTATCCACCATACCGACTTAGGAATCATTTTGAAACATGACGGTTATTTCTGTTTTATAGTCTCCAAAGAAAGCGGTATCAACCAACTTCAGGAACTCAAAGAAAAAAATATAGCTGTTTCACATAATACGATTATCGAGTATGCAACCGGACAGCTACTGAACAAAGCGGGAATCAGTCAGGCAGAAGTGAACAAACCGGAAATCGCCCAGCTCCCTCTTCGCCTGCAAATGCTGCAATACGATCAGATTGACGCATCCTTCCTCCCCGACCCTGCCGCATCCATCGCAATGAATGCCCGTCACCGGTCTCTGATCAGCACACAGGAATTGGGAATTGATTTCACTGTCACCGCTTTCTCCCGAGAAGCCATCAACGAAAAAAGAAGAGAAATCGAACTATTAATCACCGGATATAATCTGGGAATAGACTATATAAAAATGCACCCGCAAAAAGAATGGAAACAGGTATTGATAGATATCGGCGTTCCGGAAAACCTGACCGGCCTCATTGCACTCCCTGTTTACAGAAAAGCGGAGCGCCCCTCAGCCGATGCCCTGGATAAAGCAGTAACATGGCTGAAAACAAATAACCGGATATCTCAGACATATTCCGGATACAAAAATCTGATAGATACAACTTTTACAAAAACAAATTCAACAACAATCAAATAACAACTAATCACATGCGAAAAACACTCTTTCGACTCTCAATGATCGCGTTCACCCTGCTTAGTATGCAGAATACGCTCACCGCACAGGAGAAAACGCCGTTGAATCAAGTAGTCAATACACTGAAAGAACGAATCAGTCTTGCCGGTTATGCACAACTGGGGTATACATATGACGATGCCGCCAATCCCGACAATACATTCGACATCAAACGGATCATCTTCATGGCACACGGTAAAATCACCGACAGATGGACATGCGATTTCATGTATGATTTCTACAACGGTGGTATGCTGCTCGAAGTATATACAGACTACCGGATCCTCTCCGGACTTACAGCACGTATCGGAGAATTTAAAGTTCCTTACACCATTGAAAACGAACTGTCTCCCACAACGGTAGAGCTGATCAACTGCTATTCTCAGTCAGTCTGTTATCTGGCAGGAGTCAGCGGCAGTGACAAATGTTATGGAATGACTTCCGGACGAGACATCGGTATGATGATTCACGGAAAACTATTTCATGATCTCCTGCAATACAAATTTGCCGTCATGAACGGACAGGGATTAAACACCAAAGACAAAAACAGTCAGAAAGATGTAGTCGGCAACCTGATGGTGTATCCTAACAAATGGCTGTCTGTAGGAGGATCTTTCATTCGGGGAACCGGACACGCCATAGGTGACTCCTAATATTCGGGAATCAAAACAGGAGAAAATTACGCCAAGAAACGCTGGAGCCTGGGAGGGGTTGTTACCACTTCCGCATTCAACTTCCGTACGGAATATCTTGCAGGAAAAGACAGAAACGTAAAAAGCGAAGGATTCTATGCGACAGGCAGCGTACGTTTATTACAAAATTTCGACTTTATCGCCTCTTTCGATTATTTCAATCCGAACAAAGCGGCAGATTTCAAACAAAATAATTACATTGCCGGACTGCAATACTGGTTTTATCCCAGATGCCGTGTGCAGGCACAATACACTTTTTGTGATAAAAAAGGAGACGGACAAAAGGATTCTAATCTGATACAAGCACAGGTGCAAGTCAGATTCTAACTTTTTGGCATCCTTTTTGTTCTATTACCTATAAATAATTGAACCATTATGAATGAAAAAACGATTAATGAACAATACACCTATATACGCTCTCTGCTTGAAGAAAAAAGACTTAAAGAAGCTTTGATGCAGTTGGAATCCCTGCTCTGGCAATGTCCGGACTGGGATTTACGTACCCGCTTGGAGCAGCTGCAAACCTCCTACAAGTATATGCTGGAGTATATGCGCCAAGGCGCAAACGACCCAGAACGCTGGAATGTATACAGAAAACTCGTAGCTGATACCTGGGAAATAGCCGACCGTTCGCGCCTGCTTATGCTGGACAATGCTTCATCAAGATATTATCATGAGGTACGCCGCACTCCCCGACCGGAAAGTCTGTCAGCATATACACTCAAAAAATTGCTGCACATGCTGGAGTCATTCAATGACGACTTGGCAGTCAGCGGACTGCTGTCTGACGAAAAGATGGACGAGGTACTGAAACGGCATGAAGAAACACTTAAATATATGTTTCTGCAAACATGGACCAACAGTGCATGGACTCCCGAAGAGGAAGAGGATGCACAATCCATGCTTACCTCCGAACTTCTTCCGGTGAATGATCTGTGCCTGTTTATCAGTGCTGTCACATTAAGTCTGATGGAATGTTTTGACCTGCGTAAAATCATGTGGTTGCTGGATGCTTACCGCCATCCGGATGTCAATGCCGGTCAACGTGCACTGGTAGGTGTCATTTTCATTTTCCATATCTACAGGAACCGTCTCTCACTCTACAACGATCTGGTCAAGAGAGTCGACCTCATGGATGAGATTCCTCCATTCAAAGAGGATGTGGCACGTATCTATCGCCAAATGCTACTATGCCAGGAAACAGAAAAGATAGACAAGAAAATGAGAGAGGAAATTATTCCTGAAATGTTGAAGAATGTTTCGTCCATGCGGAACATGAGATTCGGCTTTGAGGAGAATGAGGATGAGAACGATGACAAGAATCCGGATTGGGCGGACGCTTTCGAACAATCAGGACTGGGAGACAAGTTGCGCGAAATGAATGAGCTGCAACTGGAAGGAGCCGACGTATATATGAGTACATTTGCGGCACTGAAAAGTTATCCGTTCTTCCGGGAAGTACAGAATTGGTTTTACCCGTTCAGCAAGCAGCAATCCGATGTCATCAAGCAACTGAAACAGGAAGGTAACGAGAAAAATACATTGCTGGATTTAATTCTTCAATCAGGATTTTTCAGTAACAGTGATAAGTATTCACTCTTCTTTACGATCCGGCAGTTGCCAAAGGCACAGCAAGACATGATGCTAAGCCAGCTCGGTGAACAGCAAGTGGCAGAGCTGTCCGAAAAGTCGAGTGCGGAAACAATGAAGAAATTCAATGAGCGACCGGGAACCGTCAGCAATCAATATCTGCATGACCTGTACCGTTTCTTCAAGCTCAGTGTACGCCGCCACGAGTTTAGGGACATCTTTAAGGAGAAACTCGATTTACACCACATTCCTGCACTTAGTAACGTATTATATAGTGAAGATATCCTGTTCCCGATCGCAGATTTCTATTTAAAGAAAGAACGCTGGAATGAGGCAATAGAAGTGTACGAGGAAATGGAAACGATCGGAGCACTTCAGGGAAGAGGTGCGGAATATTATCAGAAACTGGGATATGCCCTGCAAAAAAACAAGAAGTATGCAGAAGCGATCGATGCTTATCTGAAAGCGGATACACTGAAACCGGATAACATCTGGAACAACCGCCATCTGGCTATCTGTTACCGGTTAAACCGAAATTATCAGGCTGCATTGAGCTATTATAAAAAGGTGGAAGAAGCTACACCGGAAGATACCAATGTTATTTTCCATATCGGCAGTTGCCTGGCCGAACTCGGACAATACGAAGAAGCTGCCAACTACTTTTTCAAACTGGATTTCATCGAAAGTAATTGCATAAAAGCATGGCGCGGCATCGGGTGGTGTTCATTCATCAGCCGGAAATACGAACAAGCCATGAAATATTACGAAAAAATCATTGAACAGAAGCCACTGGCTATCGACTATATGAATGCCGGACACGTCGCATGGACAATGGGAGACATTCAGAAAGCGGCCGCCCTGTACGGCAAGTCAATCACAGCCAACGGAAACCGTGAACGCTTTCTGGAGATGTTTCGGAAAGACAAGGAAGCTCTTCTCAAACAAGGTATTCAAGAAGAGGACATCCCGTTAATGCTGGATTTATTATAACTTCTTCAGCTCCCCGTACAGTTTCTGTATGGGGAGTCCCATTATATTATAAAAGCTGCCCGAAATAGACTTTACCCCTATATATCCGATCCATTCCTGCACTCCATACGCTCCCGCTTTATCCATAGGCTGATATTTGTCCACATAATACCGGATTTCCTCTTCGGACAAAACATCAAATTCCACATCGGATGCAGCAGTAAAGCTCTTTTGCCATTCAGTAGTCGTAAGACAAACACCGGTGAACACCTGATGTGACTTACCGGATAAAGAACGGAGCATTTCAACCGCCCCTTCCCGACCTTCCGGTTTTCCAAGCACTTTACCATCGAGCCAGACAATCGTATCTGCCGTAATCAACAGTTCCCCCGGTTGCATAATACTCCGGTAAGCATCCGCCTTTTCGCGGGAGATATATTCCGGAATCGCAGCACCAGCCAGATCGGCTGGATATGATTCATCCACATCCGGCAATGTCCTGACCACATAATCCACTCCCAAGCCTGACATCAGTTCTTTCCGGCGGGGAGAATTGGAGGCTAATATAATCTGATATTTATCTAAATTTCCAAGCATAGTTTTATTTATCATTTAGTGATCTACAACTCACCAGCCGAAAGCATCTTCCGCCATCCACTTGCCATGAGCTTTCAATACTTGTTCCACCACATCACGTCCACAGCCACGACCGCCATCGGCATGAGATATATACTTTGCAACCGACTTAACTTCCGGAACTGCATCTTTGGGACAACAAGGCAACCCGCACTCACGCATCACTTCTATATCAGGCACATCATCGCCCATATACAGAATTTCGTCATCAGACAGACCGTATTTATCGCGGAAATCACGGTAATCATGAATTTTCACTGCAGACCCCATATACAGATCCTTCACACCCAATGCTGCAAACCGGATACGTACCGCTTCTGTCCGTCCACCGGTAATGATAGCAATATGGAGTCCTTTCTTTACTGCCAGCTGAATGGCATAACCGTCTTTAATATTCACCGTACGCATCGGTTCTCCGGAAGGATGCAACGGGACTGTTGTCGAACTCAATACTCCGTCAACATCAAAAGCCAGCGCTTTGATGCGGGATAGATCATAATTGATGGTGCTCATGAATACTTTTACTCATTAATTTATAAATTTCCTGCAATGCCTGACTGCCTGCCAGCATAGAAAGATGCTTGTTCATCACATTCTCGTCATAGCGTACAGCCGGTCCGGTCTGCGCATCACGAGGAGCGAGTTCATGCACTTTGCGTGCCGTTTCGTCAATCAGGGGAAGCATGACATCAAATGGCAAATGATATTTTTCCAGCAATTCGGCGGCAAGAGCATACATATGGTTGGTAAAGTTACAGGTAAAGACGGCTGCCAGATGAAGACTTCTGCGTTGCTCCGAATCGGCTTCGTACACCTTATCAGAGAGCGTACCGGCAACCGCTTTCAGCAGCTCGGCATCTTCCGGTCTTTTTGCCTCAATAAAGAAAGGTACTTCCCGAAAATCAACTTCACGTTGTTTGCTGAACGTCTGCATCGGATAAAATACTCCGTAGCGTTCCGCATGACCTTCCCAAATATTCATCGGGATGCTACCTGCCGTATGTACCAGCAGCGCATGCTGCTTCCCATCAGTGATCTGAGGCAACAGTTCGACGAAAGCGGCATCTTTCAATGAAATAATATATAATCTCGCTTCATTCGATACGTCTTTTAAATCAGTGATATATTCCGCTTCCACTTCATTGGCTAACGTACGAGCCGATTCTTCCGTTCGGCTGTACACCTGCATGATACGGAATCCTTTCCGGTAAAGCGCTTTCGCCAGATTAGTTGCCAGATTTCCGGCACCGAGAAACACAACGGGCGTATCTTCAATACTTCTTTTCATTGTTTCTTTAACGTTTTGAAACCCAAAATAAAATAATTCCGATGATCAACAGTGCCAATGGCAACAGATAACCGGACAAGGAACCGAGCAATGACATTACCAAACCGATATTCATTACCAGCCACAGTCCCAACAGCACAAAGCCGACCGACTTGTCACGTTTGAAAATAAGAAAACTGATAGAGGCATACAACAACAAATTGTCCTTATTCATCACCCAAGGCAAACCTATAGAAGCAAAGGGGAGCAGTTTATTTATCAGGAAAAGAGTTCCGATGACAATAAAAGCGACGGCAGTAGCCTTATAAGTATCTTTATTATTATTTGCTTTGACAGCTCCCATCGTTATTTTCCTCCGAACTTATTAATATGAATTTTCTCCCACTGGAGGTGTTCTTCGTTGAAAGGCTTACGTTCCATTCCCTTATGTCCGATGGCAATCACGGAAAGAATCTGCAGTTGCAAAGGAATATCCAAAATTCCATGAACAAACTCGTCAGACGGCATTCCGGTTGCAGTGAAACGTTCGCGAACCTGTACCCAACAGCTTCCCAGCCCCAAATCTTCCGCCTGCAACTGTATCATGATGGAAGCAATAGAAGCATCTTCAATCCACACATCGCTTGCCAACGGATCAGCCATCACAACAATCGCCAAAGCAGCATCCGCAATGAACGAGGAAGCCTGCTCTTTGCAGTGAGACAGTTCTTTCAACTTTTCTTTATCATCGACTACCACAAACTGCCAGCTATTACTACGTTTGGAACTGGGAGACATCAAGGCAGCTTTCATCAGTGCCACAACCTCATCCTGTGTTAACTCCTCATCCGTAAATTTGCGCATACTGCGGCGATTCTTTATCAGTTCACTGAAATTTTCCATATTATTTCCGTTTTCATTTGATTTATGTATGCAAAGATAGCGCAAACCGATCGTAATAAGAAATGAAATTGTATCTTTGCACTGAGAAATATATTCATTATGAAAAAACGAATTACACAAGACGATTACATCAAAGCGAATCGTAAAGCCAGCCGTGAGGCAGAAATCAAAGAGCACGGACACCCCGTTTGTTACAAACGAGTGCATGAGTCAAAGAAAGTATATAACCGCAGAAAGATAAAGGCAGCCGATAAAAAGCTGCCTTATTTTTTTCATTTGGGATAGTGTCGGTATCCCAATGACATAGTGACACCATGAGACAGTGATAGTGACACTATCCTGTTGCGATAGTGACACCATGTTTTATGCAGTTCCTGATAGGCAGAAAGGGCGATTTCCTATACAATTCGCGTCAGTTCTCCAGTAGTGGAGTCTATGATAAACCCGTGCACTTTCACGTCCGACGGAATCAAAGGATGATGAACTATAAAATCGACCGTTCCCCTTACCGACTTCTCCGTATCTTCAAAGCCATCTAGCCAAGAATGAAAATCGACTCCACAAAAACTCATCATATGAATATAATCGGCATTAATACCCCGTGCCTTCATCTTCTCAAGCATTTCTTCACTGTGCATATGGCAGGCTCCACAATCAGAATGGGCAATCACCATTATTTCCTCCACACCTAACTCGAAGATAGCGACAAGCAGACTGCGAATCACACTACCGAAAGGATGGGAAATGACGCCTCCTGCATTCTTGATCATTTTAACGTCTCCGTTCTTAATGCCTAGTGCGGCCGGGAGTAAAGCTGTCAGACGTGTATCCATACAGGATAAGATAGCAATCTTTTTATCGGGATACTTATTCGTTATATATTCTTTATATCCCTCGTTCTTAACGAACTCTCTGTTATAAGCAAGCATTTCTTCTATCATAGCGCTATTTTGTTTGGACACACAAAAATAAAGAAAATAATAAAAAGCTGTATCAGGAAACAATGAAAATATACCGGAAATCCTTTTTAAACTTTTACGCAGGATACAGGTATGGAAACAAAGAGCCGGACAAGAGAAATCTCCTGCCCGGCTCCTATTAATTATGCTTGATTATTAATTAACTGATTAATAACCGGCGTTTTGTCCGAATTCTGCCGGATTATTGATCGCATCCAGATATTTCGTAGGAATAGGACGCAAATAGAATTCTTTCTTAAAGTGCTCAGCAGCACGCTTATTATAAGCAGCCAAACGAGTCTCAAAAGCAGCATTACGTTT
This sequence comes from Bacteroides sp. MSK.20.82, assembly GCF_019052485.1. Classification (NCBI taxonomy): domain Bacteria; kingdom Pseudomonadati; phylum Bacteroidota; class Bacteroidia; order Bacteroidales; family Bacteroidaceae; genus Bacteroides; species Bacteroides sp. MSK.20.82. Next base: position 28,990 of record NZ_JAHQUN010000045.1, on the reverse strand, counting down.
CAGCAAATACCAGCGGGCACATTCGCCACAAAGTTCACGGGCATATTCATCGAAAATATAATTCAGATCCACTTGCGACTCACTGACCGTACCGGCACCGGCACGCGTACGGAGTACATTAATATATTTGGCAGCATCTCCCTTGTTCAAGCGTACCGATGCTTCAGCAGCAATCAGGTAAACTTCCGCCATACGCATGATCATCACATCCACAGTTTTTCTCTGAACGTCTCTGCCGACAAACTTATTACCCGGCATATTGAATTTAGAAAGAGCCGGATAAATAGATAACCACAAAGCACTGGCAGCACTAGGCTTGTCATAGGTAGCCCTGGCTGTTCCATTCTCATCGTAAAGATCGAAAACATTAAGAACCAACCCCGGATATTGAGCTTTTTCCTCTTCTGTCAGCGTCTTCAAAGAACAATAAACGGCATATTGATGAGCTTCTGCCGGATCTAAAGGCATAGCAGGATGAAGAATATTACCATCTGTTTTATCCTGAGTAGTCTTCGCTGTTCCATCTGCATTCCAGATAGCCAGCTGGCAGTAATTAGCATCGGCTGTACTATTGGATTCCAAGTTAAAATGAGGATAAACTTTCTTACCTATATTAGATGCGGGAATACCAAATTTAGTAGCAAGTGTGCTTGTGATTTCTTTGGCACACGCTGAACCTCCATATTCATAAGTCGCCCCCCATGCCGGTATAGAATAAGACGAGTAAGCTGAAATAAATGAATAACGAAAACGAGAGTCGTTCATATCAGCAGCAAAACAGTCCATCAGATATTTGGATGGCAGGAAGATATTACTGTTCGGACGACCGTAAACGAAGTTTGAAGTCTTGTCTACCAAACCCAGATCCGTATATGTTCCCAACGAAGGTAAGAAGTGACGGAACATTTCACTTTGTGAGTAGTTACCATTGGTGTAAGCGTCCGAATTTCTTTCGGCACCCGCAGCAATGAACAGAGCTTCTTCATTGTTACGATTATTATTTTCGTTGAATACATCGGCAAAAGCAGGATGCATATACCACTCATAAATCGCTTTATTATTAATCATGGTTGTCGCCGTATCATAGGCTTTTTCCAGAAAGCTGACACCATCGGTATCTTTCAGATCATAACCGGCACCATTAATATATGCACGTGCCAATAATCCCATCGCCGATTTCTTTGTAACGCGGCTATAGTAATCACTGAAACTTACAGGCAGATTCTCTACGGCAAACTTCAGGTCTTCGATAATGGCAGCATAAATTTCGGGAACGGTAGAACGGTGAGCATCAAAAGAAATATTCTCGCTATCGGCAGCCTTCAACTGCAAATCGACATTTCCAAACTGCTCCACCAGATTCATATAATAGTAAGCACGCAGACATCTGGCCTGTGCCACACATTCATTAATTTCAGTCTCATCCCCTGTCACATTCTCAGCTCCGTCAATCACAATATTACAGCTGTTGATACACAGATAAGAATATTGCCACACTTTATAATAATAGCTATCATCGGTTTTCATACCGTTATAACTATGATAACGCTGATAGCTGGAGCCCGATTTAGGTTCTTCCCAAATATCAGTACCCGCTTCCGTACAAACCAGATAGTCACTACTCTGATAGATGTTGTTGATCAAGGCTGTATAGCACGAGTTGGTGAATGCCTTATAAGTTTCCAATGTATAAGAACCATCGGAGAACTGACCCGAGTTGTTGGGGTTCACTTCATCAAGACTGCAAGAGCCCCAAGAAAAAACACCGGCAACAAGTAGAACTAAACTATATATCTTTTTCATATTGCTATTTTTTAGAAAGTTAAATTAAGACCAAATATGCAATCACGAGACAATGGGAAGTTGATGCTTCCGTTCATTTCCGGATCGTAATTCTTCACATATTTGTTTGGCGAATAAGTAAACAGGTTGGTCATTGTCGCATAAACTCTCAGATTACTGATACCAAAACGTTTTGTAAGTTTACCGGGTAACGTATAACCCAATGTTACGTTTTTAAGTTTAAAGAATGATCCATCCACATAATACATCGAATCATATCCTTCATAAGCACTTCTATCCTTGGATTTATCGATAGCATAGAACAAGACATCCTGATCTGCTTCGATCGTCTTGTCATAGTAAGTAAAATAAGTAGGAATATTGTAATCCGGATTAGGCGAATATTTACCTATCACACTACCATAGTTCATCATTTGCCCCCAACGTGCATAAAGGAAGACAGACAAATCAAAATCTTTGTATCTGAAATTATTCTTAAAGCCCAATGTCCAGTCCGGAGTATTACGACCTATTACCTGACGATCATAATCCGCACGTACACCATAAGGATTTTCTGCCGTAATATCAACGCGCTCTCCTTCAGGATTCATATAATAATAACCATTTCCGTCCTTCTTCACACTAGGTAAATCCAGCTTAATATCGCCCGGTTCGCATCCGAACAAAGCAGCAGTTTCCTTTTCGCTATATTGCCAGATACCCAACACTTTATATCTATAGAAAGAACCGACTCCTTCGCCGACTTTGAACACCATATCACCCTTTTTTGCATTGAACATCATATCCTGCCCTTCGATCAAAGATTTAATTTTTTCTTTGTTGGCGGTAAATGTCACTGTTGAGCTCCAAGTAAAATCTTTCTTCACAATATTACGAGTATTAAGAGCAAGTTCAATACCGCGATTTTCTGTTTCAGCAGCATTCTTGTTCATTTTATAAGTAGTGCTACCTGTGTAATTACCCATAATAGATGTCGGCAATGCCTGAGAAAGAATTACATCCGTTGTTTTTGTCCGATACAAATCCACCGTCAGATCAATACGATTATTGAGGAAGCTGGCGTCAATACCAATATTCAAGTCATGAGTCTTTTCCCATGTCAGATTACGGTTAGTGATATACTCCGTAAACTTGGCTGACGGAACAGTCATTCCTCCCAAAGAGGTTGTCACATTTTCCAAAGATGCCATAGAACTGTATTCAGCAATACCGGCAGTAGTTCCGGCAACACCATAGCCTACACGCAGTTTCAAGTTATCCAACCAGCTTTTTGTACCAGCCATAAATGCTTCATCCGAGATTCTCCAGCCTACAGAAACTGCCGGGAATAAATTCCATCTATTGTCTTTCGACAAACGGGAATCCGCTTCATAACGACTGGAAGCAGAAAACAGGTATTTACCTTTGTATGAGTAGTTGACACGACCGATAAAGCCCATCCCTTTCGACATCAGATATTTGCTGTTCAGTTTCTTATTATCAGCATTCTGCAATGCATACCACAACATATCATTGGTCGCCGGGTTTTCACCATAGACATAATATTCTTCACTCTGATTGTAATTCCAGGAAGTAACCCCTGTAACCGTCAGGTCATGATCCTTATTAAATGTATTGTGATAAGTTACTATGTTTTCCCATTTGTAATTATATCCCGTCTTATTGGTAGCTTCGCCATATGCCACCGTACTGCCTTTCAACACATTATAGGAGCCTTCTCCCATAAATTTACCGGCACGAGATTGAGAATAACTGCCTCCAAGCTGTGACTTGACAGACAATCCTTTTACCGGTTTCCATTCAAGATAAGCGTCAACATAAGCCCTTCCTGCTTTAGTATTATTCTTATATACTCCATCCTGTTCGTCTGCTAACGGATTCGGGTCTGATGATGAACCTGGAATCGGGAATTCCGTGATAGAGCCGTCTTCATTATAAGGAGTACCTAACGGGGTGGCAAACAATGCTCTTTCCAAAACGGCATTACGTGAATTCTTGTTGGAGAAAGATGCCTGAACATTAATACCGGCATTCATCCATTTATTGATTTCCTGATCTATACGGACACGGGTAGAGTACACTTTATAGTCATCATTCTCATACATACTCTTCTCATCAGTATAGTTCAACGAGAAATAGGCTTTCGTCTTCTCAGTACCTCCGGCAACGGAAATACTATAATTCTGCTTCAAACCTGAGTGTAATACTTCATCTCCCCAGTTTACCCATTGGTTGTTTTTGATGGCATCGTATCTTTCACCGAAAATTTCCTCCTCATTAGTAGTACCGACAGGCTTATAAGAATCTTTTATATAATTAATGTATGAGTCACCCGTACGCATCTTAGGAACTCGGGCACCCATAGTCGTTCCGGCATAAGCATTAAAATTGATGACCGGTTTTCCACTCTTGGATCCTTTCGTAGTCACGATAATAACACCATTCGCACCACTTGAACCGTAGATAGCTGTAGAAGATGCATCTTTCAGTACTTCGATAGATTCAATATCATTGGGATTCAAGGTAGCAATATCACCCGGCATACCATCGATAATATAAGTCGGCTTAAATGCATCTGAAGAGATATTACCATCCTCATCCAACTGTAAAGAGCGGGTACCACGCAACTGAACTGTCGGTGACGAACCTGCCTGACCTGAAGAATTAGTGATATCCAGACCTGCAATTTTACCTTGCAGCGCATCCATCGGATTCACGCCCGGATTCATGGTGATATCCTCTGATTTCACAGAAGCAACCGCACCTGTCAAATCACGTTTCTTTACCGTACCGTAACCGATGACCACTACCTCATCCAAAGCCTGTGTATCCGGAACCATCTTTATATTCAGCGGGGCATTTCCGCTCACAATGATAGCCTGTTCTTTATATCCGATATAAGAAACAACCAGTTCTTTACTTCCGCCCGGAAGATTAATGGAGAACTTACCGTCAAAATCAGTTATCGTACCTGTACTTGTACCTTTCACCACAATAGAAACACCGATCAACGGTTCTCCATTTTCATCTAAAACAGTTCCTTTCACTGTCTTTGTCTGCATGACGGCTTGCACAGTAATATCATTCACACCATTTTCTGCATAAACAGATATGGCAGAAGGGGCACACAATAAAGTCAGCCCTAAAATCATGGAAACGCGTCTATGCTGTGTCTTCCACGCTTCAACAAATGCATTCTCTCTCATTCGTTTTAATTTAAAGTTAATATTAATTTTCCTTTGTTTAGTAAAATACAATTAGCATAATCTTTTACATAGACGTTTCCATTTTACTTCTGTACTCACAAAGGACGACAATAATACAAAAATTCGCTTTTCCAAGCCTTTTTTTCCTCAAATATATGCAAAGGATAAAAAGACAAATTTTAGGCTAAGCCAACAAATTCTCTTTTTTATTGTTGAATGAAGAATAAAAAGTGTAAATTTGTATTTGGATGCCACTTAAACTAACAACATATTATCGCGGAAAAGACATTCCTGATTTACCGGGAACCAATACTTTTCATTCCAAGGAGTTGTTTCAGATCTATGAATCGACTCCGGGATATACCCCGCTACTGATAGTGGCAACAGAAGAAGGCAGACCTGTAGCACGCCTGCTTGCCGCCATACGCAAGACCAAAAAGTGGCTTCCCTCCTCTCTTGTCAAACAATGTGTGGTATATGGTGCAGGTGAATTTCTGGACACTTCTCTACCGGCAAGTAAAGAGAAGGAGGAAGAAATTTTCGGTGAAATGCTGGAGCATCTCACACAAGAAGCATCACGCACCTGCATTCTTATTGAATTCCGCAATCTGGATAATTCCATGTTCGGTTACCGTTTCTTCCGAAAGAACGACTTTTTTCCGGTCAACTGGCTGCGTGTCCGTAACTCTCTGCATAGTACGCAGAAAGCGGAAGACCGTTTCAGCCCGTCACGTATCCGTCAGATCCGGAAAGGACTCAAAAACGGAGCCAAAGTAGTAGAAGCCCATACGGTGGAAGAGATTAAGGAATTCTCGCGGATGCTGCACAAAGTTTATTCTTCACGAATACGGAGATATTTCCCTGCCAATGACTTTTTCCGCCACATGAACAGCATGCTTATCAGAGGAAAACAGGCAAAAATATTCATCGTAAAATACAAGGAAAAGATTATCGGCGGCTCCGTCTGCATCTATTCCGGCGAAAATGCTTTTATCTGGTTTTCAGGAGGAATGCGAAAGACCTATGCACTGCAGTCACCCGGCATACTGGCAGTATGGAAAGCACTTGAAGATGCCCATGAACGGGGATTCCGTCACATGGAGTTCATGGATGTAGGACTTCCCTTCCGCAAACATGGTTATCGTGATTTCGTACTCCGTTTCGGAGGCAAACAAAGCAGTACCCGCCGTTGGTTCCGTATCAGCTGGCCATGGCTGAATAATCTTCTGGTCAAGTTTTATGTCTAAATGTAATCTCAAGATTACAAAACCCGTCTTTGTCACCCATCCGGAGCATTTTTTATGCTTTATTCCCCAATAATTAAATGCAGAAATATTTCTTTATTAGACAAGAAATGTCTTTCTTTGTGCTGTTTTATGCCATATAAGCACATAATTAAACCATATAAAAAAATATAGTTATGAAGATTTCACACATTGAGCATCTGGGCATTGCTGTAAAAAGCATCGAAGAAGCCCTTCCTTACTACGAAAACGTATTGGGTCTGAAATGTTACAACATCGAAACAGTAGAAGATCAAAAAGTAAGAACCGCTTTTTTAAAGGTAGGTGAAACAAAAATCGAATTGTTGGAGCCGACTTGCCCCGAAAGCACCATTGCTAAATTTATTGAAAACAAAGGTGCAGGTGTTCATCACGTAGCATTTGCCGTAGAAGATGGCGTAGCTAATGCTTTGGCAGAAGCAGAAAGCAAAGAAATCCGTCTGATTGACAAGGCTCCCCGCAAAGGTGCCGAAGGTCTGAACATCGCTTTCCTTCACCCGAAATCAACACTGGGTGTGCTGACAGAACTCTGCGAACACTAATCATAAACTCTAAAAAAACAACAAGAACTCATGAGTAATCAACTTGAAAAAATTAAAGAGCTTATTGAACGCCGTGCCGTTGCACGCATCGGAGGCGGCGAAAAAGCAATTGCGAAGCAACATGAAAAAGGGAAATACACAGCGCGTGAGCGTATAGCCATGCTGTTGGATGAAGGTAGCTTCGAAGAAATGGACATGTTCGTTGAGCACAGATGCACGAACTTCGGCATGGAGAAAAAGCACTATCCGGGTGATGGTGTAGTAACCGGTTGCGGTACTATCGAAGGTCGTCTCGTATATCTTTTTGCACAGGACTTTACCGTTACTGCAGGTTCACTGTCGGAAACAATGTCACTGAAGATCTGTAAGATTATGGATCAGGCAATGAAGATGGGTGCTCCTTGTATCGGTATCAATGACTCGGGCGGTGCACGTATCCAGGAAGGTATTAACGCTTTGGCAGGTTACGCAGAAATCTTCCAGCGCAATATCCTCGCTTCGGGTGTCATTCCGCAGATTTCCGGTATCTTCGGTCCTTGTGCCGGCGGTGCTGTTTATTCTCCGGCACTGACAGACTTCACACTGATGATGGAAGGTACTTCTTATATGTTCCTTACAGGTCCGAAAGTAGTGAAAACTGTAACCGGTGAAGACGTAAGCCAGGAAAACCTCGGCGGAGCAAGCGTTCACTCTACCAAATCGGGTGTTACTCATTTCACTGCCAAAACAGAAGAAGAAGGTCTGGCATTGATCCGCACACTTCTGAGCTATATTCCTCAAAACAACCTCGAAGAAGCTCCATACGTGGATTGCACAGATCCGATCGACCGTCTGGAAGATTCTCTGAACGATATTATCCCCGACAGCCCCAACAAACCGTATGATATGTACGAGGTTATCAGCGCTATCGTGGACAACGGTGAATTCCTGGAAATCCAGAAAGACTATGCCAAGAATATCATTATCGGTTTTGCCCGTTTCAACGGTCAGTCTGTAGGTATTGTAGCCAATCAGCCTAAATTCCTTGCCGGTGTACTCGACAGCAACGCATCTCGCAAAGGCGCACGTTTCGTTCGTTTCTGCGATGCTTTCAATATCCCTATCGTGTCGTTGGTAGACGTACCGGGATTCCTTCCGGGAACAGGCCAGGAATACAATGGCGTTATCCTTCATGGTGCCAAACTGCTGTATGCTTACGGTGAAGCTACTGTACCTAAAGTAACAATCACATTGCGTAAATCTTACGGTGGTTCTCACATCGTGATGAGTTGTAAACAACTTCGTGGTGACATGAACTATGCTTGGCCAACAGCTGAAATCGCTGTAATGGGTGGTGCAGGTGCAGTAGAAGTATTGTACGCGCGTGAAGCCAAAGACCAGGAAAATCCGGCTCAGTTCCTTGCCGAAAAAGAAGCAGAATATACAAAACTGTTTGCCAATCCTTATAATGCAGCTAAGTATGGTTACATCGATGATGTCATCGAACCCCGTAACACACGTTTCCGCGTGATCCGTGCTTTGCAGCAGTTGCAGACTAAGAAACTGTCTAACCCGGCGAAGAAACATGGTAATATTCCGTTGTAATCCAACTTTTCACATTAAAACAAGAACGATTATGAACAAAACCAAAATCGGAATATTCCTTTCTCTGCTGTTGCTGATTGGATTGACTTCCTGCGGAGAGCAAAAGTCGAACAATAAGCTATTGCTGAATGAAGTCCTGATAGACAATCAAAACAACTTTCAGGATGACTACGGCTTGCACAGTGCATGGATTGAAATATTCAACAAATCATACGGTAGCGCAGACTTAGCAGCTTGTTTATTGAAAGTAAGCAGCCAGCCGGGCGATACAGTAACTTATTTTATCCCGAAAGGTGACATACTTACATTAGTAAAGCCACGCCAACATGCGTTATTTTGGGCAGACGGCGAACCTAATCGTGGTACCTTCCATACCAGCTTCAAACTGAATCCCGAAACAGCCAATTGGGTCGGTCTTTTTGATTCAGGCAGAAAGCTACTTGATCAAGTTGTCATACCAGCAGGAACTTTAGGTCCCAACCAGTCTTATGCACGCATAAGCGACGGAGCAGCAGACTGGGAAGTAAAAGGCGGAAGCAAAGACAAATACGTAACCCCGAGCACGAACAACAAAACCCTTGACAGTAATGCCAAGATGGAAAAGTTCGAAGAACATGACTCAGTCGGTATCGGTATGTCTATTTCAGCCATGAGCGTAGTATTCTGCGGATTGATTCTTCTCTTCATTGCCTTCAAGGTGGTAGGTAAAGTTGCTGTCAACCTGAGCAAACGCAATGCGATGAAGGCTAAAGGCATCGATAAAGTCGAAGCGAAAGAGCTTTCACAGGCTCCGGGTGAAGTTTATGCTGCTATTTCAATGGCATTACACGAAATGCAGGATGAGGTACACGACGTAGAAGAAACGGTGCTGACCATCACTCGTGTGAAGCGCAGTTATTCACCGTGGAGTTCGAAGATTTACACCTTGCGTGAAAATCCTAACAGAAAGTAAATCATTCCCTAAAAAGATAAAACGATGAAAGAATATAAATATAAAATCAACGGTAACTCATACAAAGTAACCATCGGAGATATTGAAGATAATATCGCTCATGTAGAAGTGAACGGTACGCATTACAAAGTAGAAATGGAGAAACAACCGAAAGCTACTCCCAAACCGGCAGTAGTACGCCCTATGCCTAACTCACCGGCTGCTCCTACCACACCGGTAGTAAAACCGGCTGCTCCTTCTACCGGCAAATCAGGCGTTAAGTCCCCACTGCCAGGCGTTATCCTTGACATCAAAGTAAATGTAGGTGATACAGTGAAAAGAGGACAGACTATCATTATATTGGAAGCCATGAAGATGGAAAACAATATCAATGCAGACAAAGACGGTAAAGTGACTGCCATCAATGTCAACAAGGGAGATTCTGTTCTTGAAGGTAATGACCTCGTAATTATTGAATAATATGGGAGATTTTATTAACTTTTTAGGAAATAACCTTGCCGATTTCTGGACCTACACGGGATTTGCCAACGCGACAGGTGGACATATTGCTATGATCATTATCGGTTTAGGCTTTATTTACTTAGCTGTAGCCAAAGAGTTCGAGCCGATGTTGTTAATTCCTATCGGATTCGGTATTCTGATCGGTAATATACCTTTCAATATGGACGCCGGACTAAAAGTCGGTATATATGAAGAAGGTTCTGTATTGAACATATTGTATCAGGGAGTAACGTCCGGCTGGTATCCACCGCTCATCTTCTTAGGTATCGGTGCCATGACAGACTTCTCGGCGCTAATCTCCAATCCGAAGCTGATGCTGATCGGTGCGGCTGCCCAGTTTGGTATCTTCGGTGCATACATGATCGCATTGGAAATGGGATTTGACCCGATGCAGGCCGGTGCTATCGGTATCATCGGTGGAGCAGATGGTCCGACGGCTATCTTCCTTTCGTCCAAGCTGGCACCTAACTTAATGGGAGCCATTGCGGTATCCGCCTACTCCTATATGGCGTTAGTTCCGGTGATACAGCCGCCTATCATGCGTCTGCTCACCACCAAACACGAACGCGTTATCCGTATGAAACCGCCACGTGCCGTTTCTCATACAGAGAAAGTGATTTTCCCGATTATCGGTCTGTTGCTGACCTGCTTCCTGGTTCCTTCCGGTCTGCCTCTGCTGGGTATGCTGTTCTTCGGTAACCTGTTGAAAGAAAGTGGTGTAACCCGTCGTCTGGCTAACACAGCCAGCGGTCCGCTGATTGACGTTATCACTATCCTGTTAGGTTTGACAGTAGGTGCCTCTACTCAGGCTTCCGAGTTCCTGACACTCGACTCCATCAAGATCTTTGCCCTCGGTGCACTGTCATTTATCATTGCTACCGCATCAGGTGTGATCTTCGTTAAGATCTTCAACCTCTTCCTCAAGAAGGGCAATAAGATCAATCCGTTGATCGGTAATGCAGGTGTATCTGCCGTTCCCGACTCTGCACGTATCTCACAAGTTGTCGGTCTGGAATATGATCCAACCAACTACTTGCTGATGCACGCTATGGGTCCGAACGTAGCAGGTGTAATCGGTTCAGCTGTTGCTGCCGGTATCCTGTTAGGATTCTTAATGTAGGGACAAGGTGCCCCTGTCAGGCTTCCATTCGGAATGCCGGGACAAAATATTAGGTGCGGATATTGCTGTTTTAGATGCAATATCCGCACTTATCATTATGTTATCTTCTCTTATCATTCCGTTAATCTATTCCAAAAAGGCTACGAATAATTCGTAAATACGATATTTTTTAGCATCTTGCGTCTTTGTTACGACACACTAAAATAAATATTTATGAAACGGATTATTCTCCTCGCCTTCCTTTGTACCACCACCCTGGTGATGGCGCAGCGCATCAATCATGTTCAGGAAGCAATAGCAAACTACGATTACGAGGCAGCTCTCACTCTCATTGCCAAAGAAAAGCCGACAATTCCCCTACTCTTGCAAAAAGGTAAAGCACAACGGGGACTTGGGATGAATACAGAAGCACTTTCCACTTATCAGGAAATCATAACCAATGACACTGCCAATACCCGTGCATATATCGAAGCAGCCGAATGCTGCCGTTCATTGGCCAAATACCAACAGGCACTGAAATATTATGAACAGGCACTTGATCTGAATCCGGAAAACAAATATGTGCGTATTCAATACATCGGACTACTGCTCTCTTTACAGAAGTTTCAGGATGCTTTAGGAGAAAGTAGTCTGATGACAGAGAAAGACAGTTCCGCCATCGCCTTGCATCTGCAGGCCCAAAGTTTCGAAGGTATGGGAGAGCTTCTCCCCGCCACGGGGTGCTACTATAATATACAGGAGAAATACCCCGACGACTATCTTGCCGCCGCCAAGCTCGCCGCACTGAACATAGCCGGTTCTTATTTCAACGAAGCAATTGAAGCCACGGAGAAATATCGGCAGATTGACACCACCAACATCGCTGTCAACCGCCAGAATGCACTGGCATATTGTCTGAATAAGGATTATCCTACCGCTATCCAGCGTTATGAATACCTGGTGAGCCAGGGCGACAGTTCTTTTCATACCTGTTATTATCTGGGTATCAGCTATTATGCGGAAGAGAAATATTACGAAGCACATGACTTTCTGGAAGCCGCCCGAAAACATGATCCTGAAAACGTAAACCTGCTTTATTATCTCGGCCGTGCCTGCGCCAAGACTTCATGGAAGAAGTTAGGCGTAGAGTATCTCGAAAAAGCGCTTGATCTGACTATTCCCAAAGACAGTAATATGGTACGGCTCTATATTGGCATGACCGACTGCTACAAAATGGCACAGATGCCTAAAGAGCAGATTGAATCGATCAGAGAACGCTACCGGAAATACGATAAACAAAATCATAAGCTGCTCTATGATATGGCTTTCATTTATTTCTATTCGCTGAAAGACAAGAAAAACACCGAACGCTGTCTGGAAGCATTCTTAAAAACACGCCCGAAAGAAGATAAGGAAGAAGAAGCGAAACTAAACGAACGAGGCGAACTCGTTTTAGGCACTAAGAATTATTATAATGCTGCAGCCAACTGGCTGAAAGACATTCAAAGTAAGCAAAAGATAGAAGATTTCTTCTTGGGAGGAAATGTGCCCGCTCAGAAACCGGAATAAGCAGATAAAGGATATTACGTAAAAAAGGCTGCAACCGTCAAACGATTGCAGCCTTTCTATATAATAGGATAATCTGTGATTATTCAGCCAATTTGTTGTCTGAACCCAGCACATTAAGGATTTTGTGCTTGTACAGTTTTTCCATGTTGTCACGAGCCGGACCAAGATACTTACGTGGGTCGAATTCAGCTGGTTTTTCAGCGAAAGTCTTACGGATAGCAGCAGTCATAGCCAGACGAGAGTCTGAGTCGATGTTGATTTTGCAAACAGCAGACTTGGCAGCTTTACGCAATTCTTCTTCAGGAATACCGATAGCAGCTTTCAGAGCACCACCAAACTTGTTGATTGTTTCAACTTCTTCTTCAGGAACTGAAGATGATCCGTGAAGTACGATAGGGAATCCCGGAAGTTTTTCCATTACAGCATCCAATACTTCGAAAGCCAATGGAGGAGGAACCATACGACCGGTAGCCGGATCGATGTGGCACTGTTCCGGAGTAAACTTGTAAGCACCGTGAGAAGTACCGATAGAGATAGCCAATGAGTCACAACCTGTACGAGTAGCGAAATCGATTACTTCTTCAGGGTCAGTGTATGTGTGGTGGTCAGAAGAAACTTCATCTTCTACACCTGCCAATACACCAAGTTCACCTTCAACTGTTACGTCGAACTGATGAGCGTATTCAACCACCTTCTTAGTCAAAGCAACGTTTTCTTCGTAAGGAAGATGAGAACCGTCGATCATAACTGAAGAGAAACCTGAATCGATGCAAGATTTGCAAGTTTCAAAAGTATCTCCGTGGTCAAGGTGAAGAACGATTTCAGGATGTGCGCAACCTAATTCTTTTGCGTACTCTACAGCACCCTGAGCCATGTAACGCAACAAAGTAGCGTTAGCATACTGACGAGCACCTTTAGAAACCTGAAGAATCACCGGAGATTTTGTTTCTACTGCAGCCTTGATGATAGCCTGCATCTGTTCCATATTGTTGAAGTTGAATGCTGGGATAGCGTATCCACCCTTAATAGCCTTAGCAAACATGTCTCTTGTGTTTACCAATCCTAAGTCTTTGTAATTAACCATTTTGTTTAAAGTTTATTGTTAGTGAATTAAAATTCTACGCAAAAGTAAGCATTATCCACCGAATAACGAGCATCGGAAAGAAAAATATAATAGAAAAAGGTTTAAATCGATCAGCAAATATTCATCCGTAAGCGGGTCTGACATTAGATTGTAATGTCCACCTAGCAAATAAACGGCTGAAAGGTTCTATCCCAAAACAGGTATTATACCATAAAAAGCACAAGACATTCTTTTCGTGCCAATCATATAATTCATAGAAATAGCATAATTCACAGAAGTTTTTTCAGCAAAGTTTTTTCTATTCCGGAGAAATGTGCTATCTTTGCGCTCTGAAAATGACCATTACACTATTTCTTACCAAAATAGTAACAGAATATAAATTAAAAAAACAGATACTGAAATGAAAAAAGGCCTTCATCCAGAATCATACCGTCCGGTAGTATTCAAAGATATGTCAAATGGTGATATGTTTTTGTCTAAATCAACTGTAGCAACTAAAGAAACCATCGAATTCGAAGGTGAAACTTATCCGTTGCTGAAGATTGAAATCTCTAACACTTCTCACCCGTTCTATACAGGTAAATCTACATTGGTAGATACTGCAGGTCGCGTTGATAAGTTCATGAGCCGTTACGGTGACCGTAAGAAGAAATAATTCAATCTTTCGTTAAGATGAAAAAAGAGGAGATTTCCGGTTGGAAATTTCCTCTTTTTCGTTTCATAGATAAACTAAAGGACCGCACCATTCTTCACAGAGTAGTGCGGTCCGTATATTAACTGGCTAAGGGGAACTATTACCAGGTAATATAAAAATGGTATAGTTAAGGGAATATACCATACCATTATATTGTCTGATCTCCTGAAAAATGATGGTTTATTAAATAGTACTATTCAGGAGAAATACTTCCTATTATATATAATAATATTCAGCAGGCAAAAAAGACGGTCCTGCTGACCCGTTGCACTACATATTACAGTCCACGAGGGATGAGATACAGTGGGCGCATTAACGCTCCACACGGGGGACAGAACCGTATATCTAAGGAAGCCACGAGCATATTCCCACATGCTCGTAGCTTAAATTCGAGAATTAAATTCTCATATCGCATTCCGCGACTGTAATACTAGTGCGGTGCAAAAGTGGGAATAATCTCTGATAAAATCAACAGAAAAGGCATTTTTTATCTATAAACAATCATTTTCCTTTAATGTTGATACTAATTTCACATTTCTAATATACCCGTCTCTACTGAACATAGTCAAGTATCAAATTGTTTACTTCCCAAACAATGAACGACTTATGAAAAATATCTATGTGATTGCACTCGCAGCCATCCTATTTCAAGGCTGCGGGCAAAAAAAAGAGATGACGGCACCCGCCACCCGACCTGTTAAGACAACTATTGTCGAATCAAGGTCAGTAATCAGAAAAGACTTCTCCGGCATTGTAGAAGCAGTGGAGTATGTCAAACTGGCATTCCGCGTCAGCGGACAGATCATCAGCCTGCCTGTTATCGAAGGAGAGAAAGTGAAAAAAGGGCAACTGATTGCAGCTATCGATCCCAGAGATATCGCATTGCAGTATGCTGCCACCAAGTCTGCCTACGAAACGGCTTCCGCACAAGTGGAACGCAACAAGCGCCTGCTCTCCCGGCAAGCGATCTCCGTGCAGGAGTATGAAATCAGCCTTTCCAATTATCAGAAAGCAAAATCGGAGTACGAACTGTCCAGCAACAACATGCGTGACACCAAACTGACGGCCCCTTTCGACGGTTCTATCGAGAAGCGGTTGGTGGAGAACTACCAGCGTGTCAATTCAGGAGAAGGGATCGTACAACTGGTCAACACACAGAACCTGCGTATCAAGTTCACCATACCGGATGCATATCTTTATCTCCTCCGTGCCAAAGATCCCCGTTTCCTTGTAGAGTTTGATACCTTCAAGGGCCATGTGTTCAAGGCGAGACTGGAGGAATATCTGGACATATCCACCGAAGGAACGGGTATTCCGGTCAGCATCACTATCGACGACCCTTCATTCGACCGGGACTTATATGCCGTGAAGCCCGGCTTCACTTGCAGCATCCGTTTCACAGCCGATGTAGGCCCATTGGTGCAGGATAGCTGGACAATCATCCCGCTCAGTGCTGTTTTCGGCGAAAGTGACGGAAACAACATGTATGTCTGGGTAGTAGAGGACAACAAAGTGCACAAACGCAAAATCGTCGTCAATGCCCCCACAGGAGAGGCGCAAGTACTCGTGTCCGAAGGACTGAAACCCGGAGAACAAATCGTCATAGCAGGAGTATACCAGTTGGTAGAAGGAGAAAGTATTAAATCAATAGACAAATGAATTTAGCAAAATATTCACTGGATAACAC
The DNA here is from genome assembly GCF_019052485.1 of Bacteroides sp. MSK.20.82. Lineage (NCBI taxonomy): Bacteria > Pseudomonadati > Bacteroidota > Bacteroidia > Bacteroidales > Bacteroidaceae > Bacteroides > Bacteroides sp. MSK.20.82. The sequence goes on along the minus strand of NZ_JAHQUN010000045.1, from coordinate 12,986 downwards.
GAAGATCATCTATTTCTTCCTTGCCGTACTGCTGATTGGAGGTATTACCTCCTTCGGAAAGCTGGGTAAGAAAGAAGATGCCCCCTTCGTTATCAAATCAGCGGTCATCATGACACGCTATCCGGGAGCCGAACCGGCAGAAGTAGAACGGCTGATCACAGAGCCTATCTCCCGTGAGATACAAAGTATGAGCGGCGTGTACAAGATAAAATCAGAGTCCATGTACGGGCTCTCCAAAATCACGTTCGAACTGCAACCTTCACTTTCCGCCAGTTCCATCCCTCAGAAATGGGACGAACTGCGACGCAAAGTGCTCAATATTCAACCGCAGCTGCCCAGCGGTGCTTCCACCCCGACCGTCTCCGATGATTTCGGCGACGTATTCGGCATTTATTATGGACTGACGGCAGATGACGGCTTCACCTATGAGGAAATGCGCAACTGGGCGGAACGGATCAAGACGCAGGTTGTCACAGCAGACGGCGTGATGAAAGTAGCGCTGTTTGGCGTACAGACGGAAGTAGTCAACATCTTCGTTTCTACCAACAAACTGGTGGGAATGGGGATCGATCCCAAACAGCTGGCCAACCTGCTGCAATCGCAGAACCAGATTATCAACACCGGAGAAATCCGTGCAGGCGTACAGCAGTTACGGGTGACAGCCAACGGAATGTATGCCAACATAGACGATATCCGCAACCAGGTAATCACCACCAAAGCCGGACAGGTGAAACTGGGCGACATAGCCGTGATCGAGAAAGGTTATCTCGACCCTCCATCCAACATCATGCATGTGAACGGGAAACGGGCTATCGGCATCGGTGTTTCCACCGACCCGCAAAGAGATGTAGTGCAGACGGGTGAGAACGTAAAAGTAAAACTGAACGAGCTCCTCCCCCTCATGCCTGTGGGACTGGAACTGCAAAGCCTCTACCTCGAAAACGAGATCGCCAACGAAGCCAACAACGGATTTATCATCAACCTGATCGAATCCATCCTGATCGTGATTGTCATTATCATGCTGGTGATGGGGCTCCGTGCCGGTCTGCTCATCGGCTCTTCGCTGATTTTCTCTATCGGAGGTACACTGCTCATCATGTCTTTCTTCGGCGTCGGACTCAACAGAACGTCTCTGGCAGGATTTATCATCGCCATGGGTATGCTGGTGGACAACGCCATCGTAGTGACGGACAACGCCCAAATAGCCATTGCCCGAGGTGTAAACCGACGGAAAGCCCTGATAGACGGAGCAACCGGACCACAATGGGGCTTGCTCGGAGCAACTTTCATTGCCATCTGCTCCTTCCTGCCGCTTTACCTTGCTCCCTCTGCTGTAGCGGAAATCGTAAAACCGCTGTTTGTGGTACTTGCCATTTCACTAGGACTGAGCTGGGTACTTGCCCTGACGCAGACTACCGTATTCGGAAATTTCATTCTGAAAGCCAAAACAGGCGACAGCACGAAAGATCCATACGACAAGCCGTTCTATCATAAGTTCGCTTCCGTTCTCGGAGTATTGATCCGCAAGAAAGCAGTGACACTGGTATCCATGGTGATCCTCTTCATCATCTCGCTCATTATTATGGGAACGATGCCGCAGAACTTCTTCCCGTCGCTCGATAAGCCTTATTTCCGGGCGGATGTATTCTATCCGGACGGATACAGCATCAATGACGTAGTGAAAGAGATGAAATCGGTAGAAGAGCACCTGGCGAAGCAGCCGGAAGTAAAAAAGGTATCCATCACATTCGGCAGCACCCCGCTAAGGTATTACCTTGCCTCCACTTCCGTAGGTCCGAAACCGAATTTTGCCAATGTACTCGTCGAACTGACAGACAGTAAATATACGAAAGAATACGAAGAAGATTTTGACGGATATATGAAAGCCAATTATCCGAGTGCAATCACACGGACCAGCTTGTTCAAACTGTCCCCCGCAGTGGATGCGGCTATCGAAATCGGCTTTATCGGTCCGAATGTGGATACGCTTGTATCACTTACCAATCAGGCAATAGCCATTATGCACCAGAATCCGGATTTAATTAATATCCGCAATTCGTGGGGAAACAAGATACCCGTCTGGAAACCGGTTTACAGCCCGGAACGGGCACAACCGCTGGGTGTATCCCGACAGGGAATGGCACAGAGCATTCAGATCGGTACCACAGGAATGACTTTGGGAGAATACCGGCAGGGAGATCAGGTACTTCCTATCCTATTGAAAAATAACCAGCTGGATTCATTCCGGATCAATGATCTGCGCACACTGCCCGTATTCGGGACAGGCAACGAGACGACCAGCCTGGAACAGGTAGTATCTGAATTTGACTTCCAGTACCGGTTCTCGAACGTGAAAGACTATAACCGGCAGATGGTGATGATGGCACAATGCGACCCGCGTCGCGGAACCAATGCGATTTCCGCTTTCAACCAGGTATGGTCGCAAGTACAGCAAGAGATAAAAATACCGGAAGGATATACCATGAAGTATTTCGGCGAACAGGAAAGTCAGGTGGAATCGAATGAAGCGCTGGCCAAAAACTTACCGCTGACATTCTTCCTGATGTTTGTGACGCTGCTCTTCTTGTTCAAGACGTATCGCAAGCCGACCGTCATCCTGTTAATGCTGCCGCTGATCTTCATCGGTATCGTGCTGGGACTGCTCGTACTCGGCAAGTCGTTCGACTTCTTCTCCATATTGGGTCTGCTAGGTCTGATTGGTATGAACATCAAGAACGCTATCGTACTGGTAGACCAAATCGATTTGGAAACAGCAGCAGGCAAAAAACCGCTGGACGCAGTCATCAGTGCCACGACCAGTCGCATCATTCCGGTAGCGATGGCCTCCGGAACAACGATTCTGGGTATGTTACCGCTACTGTTCGACGCCATGTTCGGCGGAATGGCCGCCACCATCATGGGCGGACTGTTAGTAGCCTCGGCATTGACACTATTCGTCCTTCCTGTAGCCTATTGCGCCATCCACCGGATCAAAGGAGAACAATAATTATCCATTATCAACTATCCATTATCCATTAAAAGATTATCCATGAAAGAAATGAAAACCCAACTCATACTATTTTCACTGTTGCTCCTTGGCTCCACAGCCTGGGCGCAACAGCCCTGCCTGAGTCAGGACGCCTACCGCGAAAAAGTGGAGGCTTACAGCCAGATATTGAAACAACAAAAACTAAAGACATTGGCCAGTTCGGAGGCGCGAAAGATAGCCCATACAGGTTTCCTGCCGAAAATCGACGTAAATGCAGACGGTACCCTGAACATGAGCGACCTTAGCGCATGGAACGAACCGGTGGGCGAATACCGCAACCATACCTACCAGGGAGTATTTGTCGTATCACAGCCACTCTACACAGGCGGTGCGCTCAATGCCCAACATCAGATAGCGAAGGCAGACGAAAAGCTGAACCAGCTGAACGAGGAACTCACGTTAGACCAGATTCACTATCAAAGTGATGCTGTCTACTGGAATGCCTCCGCTTCAAAAGCCATGCTACAAGCAGCCGACAAATACCAGAGCATTGTCAAACAGCAATATGACATTATTCAGGACCGTTTCGATGACGGAATGATCAGCCGTACAGATCTTCTGATGATTTCCACCCGGCTGAAAGAAGCGGAACTGCAGTATATCAAAGCCCGCCAGAATTATACATTAGCGCTGCAACAGCTGAATATTCTGATGGGAGAAGCACCGAATACTCCTGTAGACAGCCTGTACAACATCGGAATGATCTCCGCTCCTGTCCGGATACTGCCTCTGGAAGATGTTTTGCAACGACGTGCCGATTATGCCAGTACGGAAGTAAACATCATGAAGAGCCAGGCACAACGTAAAGCGGCTCTCAGCCAGTTCAATCCCCAATTAAACATGTATTTCAGCGGTGGCTGGGCAACGGCCACACCCAACTTGGGATACGACGTATCTTTTAATCCCATCGTAGGAGTCAATCTGAATATTCCCATTTTCCGCTGGGGAGCCCGTTTCAAGACGAACCGACAGCAGAAGGCATATATCGGAATACAAAAGTTGCAACAGAGTTATATGACGGACAATATCAACGAAGAACTGTCGGCAGCTCTCACCAAACTGACGGAAACAGAATCTCAGGTGAAAACAGCGAAAGAAAACATGAGTCTGGCAAATGAGAATCTGGATCTGGCCACTTTCTCCTACAATGAAGGAAAAGCGAGCATGGTAGATGTACTTTCCGCCCAGTTGTCATGGACGCAAGCACACACCAATCTGATCAATGCTTATCTGGCAGAGAAGATGGCTGTGGCTGAATACAAGAAGGTGACCAGCGAATAGATAAAAACAAAATTAGGCACGGATGACACGGATTTCACGGTTTTAAGAGTTGAGTAACTAAAAACCGTGTTTATCCGCGTAATCCGTGCCTAATTTTTATTGGTTGTTCTTTTTATTATGCAAGGAAGGAGATCAGTACACCCGCAGCTACTGCCGAGCCGATTACCCCTGAGATGTTACTTGCCATACAATACTGCAATACATGATTCTTCGGATCGTATTTCAACGCAATCTCATTCGCCACACGGCTTGCCATCGGAACAGCGCTCAGTCCGGTCGCTCCGATCAGCGGATTAATCTTCTTCTTGGAGAATAGATTCACTAACTTCACAAAGAAGATACCACCGGTAATAGAAAGAGCAAATGCAAGGAAACCACCGATGACAATACCGATTGTCGTCCAGTTCAAGAAGGCTTCAGCCGTCATGGTTGCACCTACCGAAAGTCCGAGGAAGATAGTAGCAGCATTCATGATACTGTTGGAAGCAGCGTCGAACAGACGGAAAGTATTGCTTCCGATTTCTTTCACCAGATTACCGAACATCAGCATACCGATCAAAGGTACTGCACTTGGGACGAAGAGAGCTACAATCGTAGTCACTACAATCGGGAAAATAATCTTCAGTACACGCAGATTCTTGATTTCCGTCTTCGAAGGATATTTCTTTTCCTGTTCCTTCATGTTGATGCTCAGTTCTTTCTTAGTACAGAACAGCTTCACTACCAACGGAATGATCACAGGCACCAGTGCCATATAAGAATAAGCGGCAATAGCGATCGGACCCAGCAAATGCGGAGCCAGCTTGATCGTTGTAAAGATGGCTGTCGGTCCGTCCGCACCACCGATAATACCCAGTGAAGCAGCTTCTTGCGGAGTGAATCCCATCAGGATGGCTACCAACAGAACAGTAAAGATACCTAACTGTGCAGCAGCTCCAAAGATGGAAAGATGCAGATTACGCAACATCGGTCCGAAGTCCGTCAACGCACCGACCCCCATAAAGATGATCGGAGGCAGGAAACCGGTCTTGATCAGCATATAATAGATGAAGTTCATAATTCCCAGTTCATGCGCAATGTCATGCAAAGGCATTTCCCAGATATTCTTCATCACACCGTTTATCATCACCATACCATTCTCGTCTGCCTGTATCACTCCCATATCTCCTCCGGGGAAGTTGGCAAGCAACACACCGAAAGCAATCGGAACAAGCAGCAACGGTTCGTACTGTTTCTTGATACCCAGATAAAGCAGGACGAACGCGATGGCATACATTATCAGAAACTGCGGTTCGGCAATGATATTGCTGAACGCAGTCATGTCATATAAGTTCTCAAATATCTCGTTCATTATCCTATCTTCATTAATACATCATCTTCTGAAACAGTGTCTCCCGGATTAGCGCAGATAGCAGTTATCGTACCGCTAAATTCGGCACGGATAGCGTTGTAAGTCTTCATTGCTTCCACATAACAAAGCACATCGCCCTCTTTCACCGCATCGCCAACTTTCAAGGCAGATTCCTGCGCATTCTTCACCAGGAAGAATTTACCTTCCAGCGGAGAAAGAACATCTTTGCCCTCTCCTGCCGGAGCTGCAGCTACAGGTGCAGCAAGCAGTTCGGCATCTCCGTATGCTACCGTCACACGATAAGCCTGTCCGTCCACCTGTACAGTCAGTGTTTTTGGTTTTGCATCTTCTTCCGGCGATTTATCTTTCTCTGCACGACGTTTTGCCACGTCTGCCAGGAAGTCTTCCTTCGCTTTTCCACTCTTGTAAGCCTCATACTGAGCCGGATGCATGGCATATTCGAAGAGTTCTTCGTCGTCCTCTCCCACTTCCCATTTGTTTTCCTTCATCAGCTTGCGATACTTGTCGAGTGAGTCGGGGTAATTGTCCTGCGGATTACCTTCGAAGAATTTACGTCCTTCACGTTCGGCTTTCTCGATGATTTCGGGAGCCAGTGTACCCGGCAGGCGTCCTGCTTTACCTAGCAGCATATCCCAGATATCGTCGGCAATCATTCCCCAGCGTTCCTTGCCTTTCTCCATTGCCATCACATTCATCATGGCAAGGTTCTTCACGTACTGGCTGAACGGAGTTACCAATGGAGGATAACCGACGCGGGGCCATACATACGCCACTTCGTTGAATAGCTTGATCAGCAGCTGATCCTGTGTCATAAACGGCAGGTTATGTTTGGCTTTATACTTGTTGATAGATTCCAGATTCGATTCGAGGTCAGCCATCAGACTACCCATCATACCGCCAGGAAGTCCCGGACCGATCAGCAGCGAGTTCATCAGACGGTTCTTCGGGCTGATATACAAGCCGAGGAAGTCATCCATAAATTCCTGAATCAGCGCACGCACTTTCATGTAGGCTTCCATATTGATTTCCGGTACCTGATATCCGGCATCTTTCAGCATAGCCTGTACGCTGAGAAGATCGGCGTGTCCCGTACCCCATGAAAGCGGTTCCATACCTACGTCAATGTAGTCGCAACCGGCTTCGCATACTTCGAGGATGCTTGCCATGTTGAAACCGGGACCGGCATGACTATGATACTGAATAGGAATTTCAGGATGTGCCGCTTTGATATTGGCCACGATCTTGCCCAATGAAACGGGGCGACCGATACCTGCCATGTCTTTGATGCAAATCTCGTCCGCCCCCAGCTTGATAAGTTCTAACGCCATATTGGTGTAGTACTCTACCGTGTGGATCGGCGAATGGGTGATACAGAGTGAACACTGTGAGATCATGCCTGCCTCTTTGGCATACGTGATGGAAGGAGCGATATTGCGTACGTCGTTCAATCCGCAGAATGTACGGGTGATATCTGTGCCTTGTGCTTTCTTTACTTTGTAGAACAACTTGCGGACGTCTGCCGGAACGGGGCTCATACGGAGTCCGTTCAATGCACGGTCGAGCATGTGTGTCTGTATGCCGGCTTCGTGGAACGGCTTCGTCCATTCGCGCACGGCTCTATTCGGGTTTTCACCAAACAATAAATTCACTTGTTCAAAACCTCCGCCATTTGTTTCTACACGGGCGAAACAGCCCATTTCAATGATGGCAGGAGCTACCTTTACGAGTTGGTCTACACGAGGTACATATTTTCCGGCAGATTGCCACATATCTCGGAAAACCAGACTAAACTTAACTTCTCTTTTCATGTTTTTCTATGATATACTTTTGATAGGTTTATAACTTTTCTACTTTTGTAATCTTTCCTTTTCCTAATGTCACCACATTCACAGCTGCTGTGATAGCCGCCATTATATTACCCGGAATAGGCGCAGGACCTTGTAGCGCTTCCTTCTTCGCAGGAATCACTTCTTCGGGAGCATACTTGTTGACAAGAGTAATCAGTAACTTACCTAAATAAATCACAATCAGCAGAATAACAAATACGGTAGCCATGCCGACCACCATCAGCAGGATCGCTGTTTCGATATTTTCCATATAATAAACTATTAGTAATTCAAGTCGTTTGTCCAAAAAGCGTCCGAAAATACCAAATATTTGTGATAAAATTAATTAAGAGAGGAATAAAAAAGTATAAATCGTAAGGTTACAATAAGAAAAAACACATTATTCTTTGCATGTCTATTAAAAAGACAAAGGAAAAGCCCCTTGCGGGGCTCTTTTTATTTTAGGGAGTTATTAAAATGTTATTAATCTGATAATTAAAGAAAATGGCCTTCGTCCTTACACTTTTTATATTCACTTATCAATCTCTATTTTTCAATCATCCAATCCCCCAGTGTGCCACTTTCACTATCAAAATTAACAGCCACCTTCACCACTGGCAGTCCACATAGAGCAAAGCGTTCCGGATAATTCTTTAAATTTATCTGTTCCATAGCAACTGTCGCATTCTTATCCAGTTTCAATTCCATCACATATAATGTGGCCTCAGTACGCAACACTACATCCACACGACCACGGGAAGTACGTACTTCGACATCCACATAGTATCCCAGCAAGCTGAATATGATATAGAATACCTGCTGGTAATGACCTTCGTACTTTGTATGATCGCATTGAGGTATAGTAGACAGAAAGGTTTGCAAACGCCGTAATGCCGCGTCCATATCACCTTTCCGGATATCACGGGAAATAAAAGCCACCATGTTCGTCGCCTCACGTGTGTCATTGGTTACATAATAAGGCAACAAGCTTCGCATCAATCCCACCCTCACCTCTTTATTAGGAATATCCAACGTATATAGTTCCAATTCCTTATCGTAATCCTTGATAGTGACATAGCCGCTTTGATACAGCAATGGAGTAATGCTACTCATCGTTTCAGTGGGAGCATCAAATTCTTCGACCGCCGCCAATTTATTTCCTATTTCAGAAGGCTCTACTCCAAACTTATCCAGCATCTTTATCAGATAGGTAGGAGTGCCGCTACCAAACCAATAAGAATTAAATTTCCCATCTGCAAAAGCATTGAGCAGACTGAATGGATTATAGATGTCGGGCGATGGATAAGTGAAATGATAGCCGTCATAATTCTCTTTCAACTTAGCCAGTACTTCCTCCGCAGTAATATTCAATTTGACAGCCATCCTATCCACATCTTCTTTCATTTGGGTAAGTATCTCATTCTCCGTTATGCCACAAATGGCAGCATAAGGTTCATCCATGCTGATATTTTTGATGTTATTGAGTTCACTGAAAATGCTGAGCTGTGAGAATTTAGTGATACCTGTAAGAAACACATAGCGCAAATAAGGATCACAGGCTTTCAACGGACTATAGAAGTTACGCATAACGTCACGCAATACCCCCAAGTTCTCCCGTTCGTGTACCACATCCAGCAAAGGAGCGTCATATTCATCAATAAGGACCACGACCTTCCTGCCAGTCTGTTCATAAGCACGTTTTATCAGATTAGTCAGGCGCAAATTAGGGTCTGTACCTGCTGCATCAATCCCTAGTGTACGTTCGTGTTCTGTTAGCATGAAGTCTAAAAGATTCATCAGTTTATCTTTGTCCACGTGCTTGGCCATACTCATATCGAAGTGCAGAACCGGATACTGTATCCATTCTTTCTCCAGCTTCTCCATCGCCAATCCACGAAACAGTTCTTCACGACCGGAGAAATAGCTATGCAACGTAGAGGTTAACAATGATTTACCAAAACGACGCGGACGGCTCAGGAACATATAACTGGAAGCAGAATGCGTCATCCGGTAAACGTATTCTGTCTTATCTACATAGAGGAAATTTCCCTCACGAATCTTAGAAAATGTCTGTATCCCTATAGGATATAATCTCTGCAAATCTTCCATAACAACTTTCTTTTTCACAAAGCTACTAAAAAATTCCAATATTCAAATGTCATTCTTCTCCTTCTTATATCGAATATAAAGTTTTGCCCACTCATTCACTTTCTCCAAAAACTCTTCTTCGGTGCGAGTCCTATAATAATATTCAAGAATACGCTCATAATGAATCAGAGCTTTTTCTTCCCCTTTTTTACCTTTTGGTAAGTAGCAGGTCCCATATGTATCTCTTGACACATTTTTGAAAGATTCACATGTGCTACTTTAAGCACCTTTTCAATAAACTCACCGAGTTTAGGATGCACGATTTTATTTTCCATTTTTCTTATTATTAGTTAAAAACACGTCTTATATATTAAACATTTTCACACTACTTCAGACATATCTGAACTCGACTTATTTTATTTGTCTTACTTTCGCACCATGCTTTGAAAGTCAAAGTCATTTATTAAACGTCCTAATAGAAGTATTCTATGCAAAACTTTTTCAGAATGTCTTATTTCATGCCCCCGATTGCTCCCATCAGGAACGAACAAGGACAAACCGTTACACCCGCCACTCTCACTCCCTTCTGCGAAGTCTCAGTAGAGCAAGTATATCAGATGATCACCTGCAATGAAAATCTCAAAGCACTGACCGAACAGGTGCGCAGCGCCGAAGATATACGAATGGCGAAAACATCCTTGCTGCCATACGTGACTCCGTGCGGCACATTCATCCGCCGGAACAGTAAATTCTTCGCATCTCCTTCCGGACTCGTAGTGGTAGATATAGATAACCTCGACTCCTATCAGAAAGCCGTAGAAATGCGTCGTACACTGTTCGACGATCCTTTTCTCCACCCTGTACTCGCATTTATCAGTCCCAGCAACCGGGGTGTGAAAACATTCGTACCTTACAGCAACCTGTACACAGACGATCAGAGCCGTAATGTAAGAGAGAGTATGAGCTGGGCAATGGAATACGTAGAAATGACCTACGGATCAGAAATGAACAACTCCATCGAAACAGTTCAAAAAGCCGTAGACACCTCCGGCAAAGACATCGTAAGAGCCTGCTTCCTCAGCCATGACCCACAAGCACTATTCAGAGAATATTAAATTATAATCACGAATGATCAAACTTCAATTGTCAATTATCATTTGTCAATTGTCAATTATCAAAAAATGACCGATATTGAATCTTTACGCCTCCTCACCGAAGCAGTCGAAACAGCAGGTGCCGACATTGCACCCACTTACGCCGAGTACGTACAATTAGCATTCGCCATCGCAACGGACTGTGGTGAAGCAGGACGGGAGTTTTTTCATCGCCTGTGCCGGATTTCCGCCAAGTATCAATCCGCCCATGCCGAACGAATGTTTTCCAATGCACTCACGAAACAGCAGGGAGCAATACATCTCGGAACGGCATTTCACCTCGCTGAATCGACAGGAGTAAAAATCTGCAGGGAAGACCGGAAGGAAGTTATGAACAACCGGACGGGTACAGTAGGTACAGAAAGTTCACCGCACAATTTTTCCACACACGCGCACGTATATAATAAAGTAGAAGAAGAAAAGAGTGAATCAGAAGAACTGCTGGAAGGCAGCGACCCGCATCACCCATTACCTACTTTCACCTTAGAAGACTGGCCGAAGCTACTGCTACGTATCATAAGTTATGGCACTACCGCCACTCAAAAAGACGTACTCTTGCTCGGAGCATTGACTGCCCTGGGTGCCACCATGGAACGATACGTGAGATGTCATTATGCCGGCAAATACCAATCGCCCTGCATGCAATCCTTCATTGTAGCTCCGGCAGCCTCGGGCAAGGGAGTACTATCACTCATCCGCCTGCTCGTTATGCCTATCCACGATGATATCCGCCAACAAGTTGAAAAAGAGATGAATGTCTACAAAAAGGCAAAAGTCGCCTACGAAATGATGGGCAAAGAGCGTGCCAAAGCGGAAATCCCCGAAATACCTTTAAACAGAATGTTCCTCATCTCCGGCAACAATACCGGTACCGGTATCCTTCAAAATATTATGGATAACAACGGAACAGGCCTCATCTGCGAAACCGAGGCGGATACGATCTCTACCGCCATCGGTTCGGAATACGGTCACTGGAGTGAGACGCTTCGCAGAGCATTCGACCATGACTGGTTAGCATACAACCGACGTACCAATCAGGAGTACCGGGAAAACAAGAAAAGTTACCTCTCTCTCCTGCTTTCGGGGACACCCGCACAGGTGAAACCACTCATTCCTTCAGTAGAGAACGGACTTTTTTCACGCCAGCTGTTCTATTATATGCACGGCATCTATCAATGGATCAATCAGTTTGACGAGAACGAAACGGACTTGGAAGCCATCTTCACCTCCATTGGTCTGGAATGGAAAAAGCTCTTGAACTTACTCAAGGAACATGGTCTCCACACACTCCGGCTCACAGATGAACAGAAACAGGAGTTCAATGATCTCTTTTCCGAACTGTTCACCCGGTCAACGATTGCCAATGGCAGAGAAATGAACAGTTCCATCGCCCGAATGGCTGTCAACATCTGCCGTATCATGTCAGTAGTGGCCATGCTTCGTGCTTTTGAAAATCCTCAGCCGTATCAATACCAGGCATCTTCTCATCCCCTGCTTACACCGGACAAGGAAATCGCCACTGATAATATCAAAGACGGTATCATTACCCGTTGGGATATGACGATCACTCCCGAAGATTTTAAGGCTGTGTTGAACCTTGTGAAACCACTCTATCAGCATGCCACGCATATCTTGTCTTTCCTTCCTCCTTCAGAAGTCAGCCATAGGGCCAATGCCGACCGTGACGCATTCTTTGAGGCACTGGGTATCCAATTTACCCGTGCACAGTTGTTGGAGCAGGCTACGACTATGGGAATCAAGCCCAACACTGCCCTCACCTGGCTGAAACGACTGGTAAAACAGGGACTGATTGTCAATCTTGACGGTAAAGGTACTTACGCGCACGCACGCGTGTGCGTGTGTTAGGGAAGGGCCGGAAAAGTGTACCTACTGTACCTGTTGATAACATCGTCTTTTATCGTTTCTTTATGAAAATCAGAGTATAGCGTTTTGTATTGGCTAAAGCTATGCTTTACGACTTCTAAAGCGGTGCTTTATGGCCTCTAAAGCTTAGCTTTAGCTAATACAAAACGCCCCTCGCAGTCTACAACACTTATTACCTGTTACCTAATACTTATTACCTGCTCATGGTTCTCCCAATGCATCCACAATCACCCTTACCTCCAGCGGAGTGTAAGAACGGTGCTGCGGCTGATAACCTAAATCGGACAGGCGTTCCTGAAGACCGGGACAGCGGACAATCCATTTATTCATTT
>NZ_JAHQUN010000044.1:0-45278 GCF_019052485.1 Bacteroides sp. MSK.20.82 | reverse complement strand
TGTTCGATTTGCTATAGCGATTCTTTTTTATACGGGTACTTTATCGGGGGCTTACGAAGAAGGAGCAAAATATAAATTGGCCATTGTTTGTTCTTCAAGTAAAGAAGGTGATTTGTTTAAAGGTGCTGGCGGAAGTACCTTAATTCTTGATGAACTAGAAGTTATGGGAGAATAATTTATCAATGATTAAAAAAGGCGAGAAACTTTTAGTTTCTCGCCTTTTTTAATAGCTATAATGAGATTAATGTAAAGATTGTTTTTTATTAGAATGCATACCCGAATCCTACATTTAAATAAATAGGATACATAGCAAATGAAATCGTATCAAAATCCTTCTTAAAGATATCGTTCAATCCCCATGTTAAATCAGCATACACATTTAAATGTTTGAATGCTCTCCACTCACCGCCTAATTGCAATCCCCATTGGAATTTACGCAGATTGTCAGAGAAATCATAAGTAGCAATGCTTTCACCAGTAAAATCTACTCGCGAACCTGTCTGATCCGGAGTACGCAAGTGACCTTCATATACATGTCCGGAGAAATTTCTTTCAATAAGATAAGATACATACGGACCTGCTGAGACTTTCCAACGTTTGCTTACTTTATAGTTGGCAACTACTGGGATAGTCAGATAAGAGTTTTTGACTTTAGTCTTTACGCCACCGGTCCATAAGCCTTGTAACTCTCCGCCGTTGGTGTTGATAATCTTCATTCCATAGTTCTTTACTGTAGCTTCTGTGGTCATATTCTTGTTTTCAAGTCGTACCCCTACAGTCATTCCCCATTTCGTGTCAAACCATTTAGTTGCGTTTCCTTCAATTGAAATGGCGAGGCCACCAGGGGCATAGCTATCTATTTTACGAATTTCTTCAGGTAGAGGCAATGGAGAAGTTCCTCCAATACTGAAACCTGCCTTGATTCCATATTCCCATCCGTGTAAGTACGACCAGATGATACCTTGATTTCTTTCTTCTTGCGCCTGCGCTGAAAGTGTACTTACTAATAGTAGTACAGCTATAATATTGAGTAATTTATATCTTTTCATTTTCTTGTTTTTTTAGTCTTCGCAAATAAGTTCTACTTCATCGACATACAGTGTACTGCCTACTGCTCCCTTAAAATAAGCACCGTCTACACTGGACGAAAGCACTATACCTAATTTGTATTTTCCATTCTTTAATTTGGTATCATCAATTACTCGTCCTTTTACCGGTTCGAAAGGAATTTCAAAATCAGTCCATTGATCTGATTCAACAACATCTTCCGGTTTAATTCGCGCTAATGATACTAACTTATCTGAAGTAAATACATCATCACCATTAAGCATGACAGAATTGTTCTCAGCTTCATACATAACAGCATAAATATCACATTTGTCTCTTACACCCTCTTGTGGTTTTCCTTCTACGGAATATACATCTCCTGCTTTAAATTTATAATGTCCTTTGAGCGTTTTAGGGCGTTTATAGAACTGGAAACCGAAATTAGTGGCTTTTCTAGGATCTGTTAATGCATTTCCTACCTCAAATGTTCCGATAAATAAGTTACCGGCAGCAATATACATCTTTACCATTGCTCCAAAACTACCGGTATCACGAGTTTCCAATTTAACTCCTTTACCTCTGAAACCATTGGCTACCTGTACAGTTGGGTAATCTGTTTTGGAGTTTGCCATACCTGTCAATTTAAAACCCGGATTACCACTTGACCATTGTAATACTTTAGATATTTCTTGTGAAGTGCCCGGCTGGAATTCATAAAAGATATCGTAGTCATTGGAAGATAATAACTCTTCAAAGTTGAAAGAAGTAGGTAATTCTGCTAAAACAACCTTGACGGTATAAACAGGTTTCCATTGACCGTCTTCTGATGTGACAGTGAATTTCCGGGAATGTGTCTCTTCACTAAAGTCATATGTGGCTTCTGTATCTCCAGCAACTTGATCATTTATTTTTATAGTGGCTCCTTCCGGAATTACAAATTCTAACTTTTGTTTGGACAAGTCAGCTCCCTTGTTTACATATACATTGATCAGCTTTGAATCAGCATTGATGTTTGCTAATTGTACATCATCACCTGTACAAGCATCAATGGCTGCTTCTGAGTTCAGTGCTTCATCCTGTATGCAGGAAGTTGCAGCACAAGCTAGTATGAAACAGGCTATTAAAGTCTTAATTTTCATGCGGTTTAATCTTTTTAGTTACTAATTCAGTCTCTTTATATAAAACTCGGGTGCAAAGTTAAGTTTCTTTTTGAAATCTAGCGCTCTGTTAGTGAGGTAATTCAATAAAATTAGTGCCTTTTATAAAAATAGTGTGGACTAAAAGATGAAAAAGGCTTTTGCTTAGTTTACTAATAATTCATTCCAAAATACCAAAATGGGATAGATCGAATGGGTGCTATATTCGTGCTCGTACTCTTTAAATAACTTGTTGAAGTTTTCGTATAAGCAATTCATAGCTGAAGTGCATTTATCTGCAATGATGCGATAATTGCACAACAAAAGTGCAGTATTATGCATATTTCTGCACTTTTGTTGTGCAGAGAATTATCAAGGATTGCTCAATAGTAATTTAGCATCACTTTTGCTCTCATGCTCTAACAAACTGTCTGTATCCCTTTATTCATCGTGGTTTTCGGTGTGGTAGCAACTGTGGTAGCAGGTATGAGAGCAAATGCTTGCTCTCACTTTTCCAAATCCAATCTCTAACCTTTGTAGTATCTTCGTTTTATTCCTGTAATTCCAATGTCAATTTAGGATAAGACAACTAAATTAGTTTCCTCGTCTTGAAACTATAGTTTCAGCGAAGAGAAACCATAGTTCCAAAGGCTTGAAACCATAGTTCCAAAGGCTTGAAACTTTAGTTCCAACAGCTTGGAATCATTAGTTCAAGCGTTTGAAACTTTCTGAAACATCTGTCGATTGGATTCACTTTGACCGTATGTTTGGATTGACTCGACCATGTTAGTTATTTCAATTGACCAGTTCTTTTAGGAGAAGCATTGAATCATTTATTGGCTAATAATGTATGGGGTATCAGTCATTAATAGCTGAGATGTCAGATATTAACATCCTGTAAATCAAAAGATAGCAATGTAGAAACGATACTAGTCAGGACGAAACAGAGTGAGAGCAACCGTTTGCTCTCATACCTGCCACCACAGTTGCTACCACACCGAAAACTACGATGAATAAAGGGATACAGACAGTTTGTTAGGGCATGAGAGCAAAACTGCTGTCAAATTACTATGGAGGCTATTGTGGAAATTCTGATTAATAAATCTACAGATATTCCATACTTATATTTGAAAAATAGTATCTTTGCAGTGACTAACATTTTATAATGGGACGCAGGGAATCCTGCTTTTGATAAGTTGCAGGCATTTTTTGCTTGTAGCTTTCCTCATAGGCGGTTTCGTACCCCCGTGGGGAGTATGTAATGTACCTCCAGCGTCCTAAGATGTGTTAGTCAACGGGAAAGGCGAAACCGTTCTTTTTTGCCCCTTTATTAAACTTTTATCTTATGGATACTGAAAACGCTTTGACTAACGCGAAAGAAAGTCCCAATGAAATTTTTTTTGAAGAAGAAGCCCGTCTATGGGCAGAGGTGTATGGCAAGCAATCTGATAAGCCGGACCTTGAGTCTCTTCAACGTATGCTGGAGAATATGAACCATTTGTTGCTTAGCTTAGAACTTCCGTGGGAACGCTTTATTCCTATCTTATACCGAAGTTTTGCCCTTTATATGCGTCGTCCGGACGAAAATACAAATAATCGGAAAGCCTACCAACTGTCTGCCCAACTTATGGACTCTGTCGTTTACTTGTCACAGAATACTAACTTGATTCATCACATACACCTTTTCTGTAATATGCAGATTGCCGCTCTTGAAAAGCTAAAGAATGAAAAAGTAGAAATTGAGCAAACTGAAGATTAAACAAACAGAAAGTCAACCAATCTAAAGGTTACTTCGTTTTAAAAGAATCATACAAAGACTGAAAAGCCGAGTGCGATCTCCCATCGTACCCGGCTTTAATCTTATATGTTTAACCTAAAACCTATGAAACTTTTCTTTTATTAATCACACGCATTGCTGCTGTATAATATTCGCATGGAACAGAAATGAGTATACTGTTCAATCCATTGTCTTTCATTGATGCCTCGATATACGCTGCTTTCAATAAACTCTTTACGCTGGCTACTTCCCAGGGACTACCAGCAAAAACATTGACCTGAGAAACCTTTCTACTTGTAATCATATTCTTTTTGTGTTTTAATTGTTATGGCTGCAAATATAGGAAGTTGGATTTATAGATTAGAGCAATTTTGAGTCATAATAGTATAGAAATGATGCAATGATCTGATTTTAGCATAAATTGGTCAGTTTTTAGCATTGGAAAAAAGTGGAGAGAAAGGAGTGAAAGCTATATGCTAGTCGTCAGCCTTCTGATGATTTACCGGCTTATGTCCCATTTTCTCTTCAAAAAGTTCTTTTATTCAATTAAAATATATTTCTTTGCAATCATTAAAGACCTTTGGATATACTTAAACTATACGCATAAGCGCCATTAATATAGATCGAAATGACTGCAATTAATTTTAATTCGATATATACTACCTATTATAGGAGAGCATTCCTGTTTACCTTATCATACGTCCATAATGATTTGGTAGCTGAAGATATTGTATCGGAAGCAATCATTTATTTGTGGGAATTAAGTAAAAAACAGGAAATTCCGAGTATCGAAGCTGTATTAATCACTTATATACGTAGCAAGTCACTCAATTACCTGAAACATTTGCAGGTTCAGGAGAACGTCTACCAAAACCTGACAGATAAGGGACAACGGGAATTGGAAATCCGTATTTCAACCTTGGAAGCCTGTGATCCGAAGGAAGTTATGTCCGAAGAATTACGCTCAAAGGTGAAAACATTGTTGGCTGGTATGCCGGAAAAGACGCGCATTGCATTTATATCCGATCGTCTGGATGGAAAATCTCATAAAGAAATAGCTGAAGAATTGGGTATCAGTGTCAAAGGAGTGGAGTATCATATAAGCAAAGCTGTGAAGCTGCTGCGTGATAATCTGAAAGAGTATGCTCCTTTCCTGATATTTTTTATTTGATGATCTTGAAAATATCTTTTTCTCCTCTTTTTTTAATAACAGCAAAAAAAGTTGTATTTCTCACTAGGGATTATTTTTAGTGAGTGGTATTCTATATGAAAGGGGGAGCAAATATACTCCTGTTTATTACTTATAAAGTAACTCAACTTATAGTATGAATCAGAATTTACTTTTAAAATATATATCCGGAAAAGCCTCTCAAAGGGAGAAAGAAGAAGTTGCAGCATGGATTGATGCCGATGCCGCTAATCTCAAAGAATTTATGTCACTCCGCAAAAGTTATGATGCACTTGTTTGGCAGGATGCGGATGAGTTGAAAACGGGGCGTGACAAGCTGCTTTCACTACGCACTTTTACGATGAAGGCGATGCGGATTGCGGCTATATTTGTTTTGGCTTTCGGATTAAGTTATATACTGATACAAACTCTGCAAAAGGAAAATGTAGAAATGCAGACCGTATATGTGCCTGCCGGACAACGTACGCAAGTGACGCTTGCTGACGGAACAATGGTATGGGTAAACGGAAAAAGTACGCTGACTTTTCCCAGTCAGTTCGCTTCCCGTACCCGTAAAGTGGAACTGGACGGGGAGGCCTATTTCGAAGTTCAGAAAGACCCGGAGAAACAGTTCATTGTTTCCACAGCCCATCAGTCTGCGATTAAAGTGTTGGGCACAAAGTTCAATGTAAAGGCGTATAGGGATTCCGAAGAGATTACTACCACTCTGATAGAAGGGAAAGTGCATTTCGAATTTAATAATACCGCACAGAAGCCTCAGTACATTACTATGGCACCCGGTCAGAAGCTGATCTATTATTCGCAGAGTGGAAAAACGGAGCTCTATACTACTTCCGGTGAGGGAGAACTGGCATGGAAGGATGGTATTATCGTCTTTAAGCAGACATCTTTGCAGGATGCTCTGGAGATTTTGGCAGACAGATATGATGTGGAATTTATCGTTCGACGCAATGTGCCCGATGATGACCTGTTCTCCGGGACATTCACGAGCAGGAGCCTGGAGCAGATACTGAATTATATAGAAGCTTCTTCGAAAATACGCTGGCGTTATCTGAACAGTGTACAAGGAAGTAAAGAGAAGATGAAGATAGAAATTTTTATTTAGTGTTATTAATAACCTTATTTCAAAAAAGCTTATTGCCATGAAAAACAAAGACCCTTGAAACTAAAAAAGATACGGGATGATATTGGTCGTATCTTCCCGTATTGAGCCCAGTAATCGTGAATCTACTTGTTTCCCGACAAGTATAACTACTAGTTTTTTAATTAAACTCGTTACAAATTTATGCAAAATTATTGTATCGTCCAATTTCTTGGAGGATTAAACCTTCTTAGGCGGTCTTCAAGGAAAATATCACTATCTATGAAGTTACTATTTATACTCATTGTCTGCTCATTCGGACTGGCATATGCGTCCGATGGATATGCGCAAAAGACTTCCATCACATTGAAGGCAAACGATTGTACCATAGAGGAAGTGCTTCACAAAATCGAACTTGAGTCCGGATTCGGCTTTTTTGTAAACAGTAAGAATCTTGATTTGAAACGCAAGGTGTCGGTGTCAGTGTCTAATAAGAATATATTCCAGGTTCTGGAGCAAGTTTTTAAAGGTGTGGGCATCGAATATAAAGTTTTGGATAATAAAATAGTACTGGCTGCAAAAGAAAAAGACGTTGCACAGCAGAGAAAAGAAAGACTTATTGCCGGCACGGTAAAAGATAAGAATGGAGAGCCGTTGATTGGTGTCTCTATCCGGGAGAAGAGTTCCGGTGAGGGAACCATCACCGATATGGATGGAAACTATAAGCTTTCCACTTCATCGGCGAATCCTGTTCTTGTATTTTCCTATGTAGGTTATCAGTCAAAAGAAGTACCCGTAAAAGGAAATGTTGCCAATGTGGTGCTGGAAGATGCGACGCAGGAACTGAATGAGGTGGTAGTGACGGCATTGGGTATCAAACGCTCGGAGAAGGCATTGTCATACAACGTGCAGCAGCTGAGCGGTGATGAACTGACTACTGTGAAAGATGCGAACTTCATCTCTTCTCTGAATGGTAAGGTGGCCGGTGTTAATATTAATTCGTCCAATACCACGGGAGGTGCTTCGCGTGTCGTGATGCGTGGTGTCAAATCTATCACTTCTTCCAATCTGGCGCTTTATGTGATCGACGGTGTACCGATGTATAACATGATGAATGGGGGTGGCGGTGGTATCTATGACCAGCAGGGTACGGATGGCGCTGCCGACATTAACCCGGAAGACATCGAATCTATCTCTATGCTGACCGGACCTTCTGCCGCAGCTCTGTATGGTAATGCTGCCGCTGCCGGTGTTGTGCTGATAACCACCAAGAAGGGGTCTGCGGACAAGACTTCTGTCACGGTCTCCAATAATACTACTTTCTCGAAGGTGTCAATGATGCCCGAGATGCAGAGTAAATATGGCAACCTGCCCAACAGCCTGGATAGCTGGGGACCGATTGTAAACAGTGACTACGATCCGCGTGACTTTTTCCAGACCGGAGCGAATGTCATTAATTCATTTGCTTTGTCAACCGGTAACAAGAAGAATCAGGCGTATTTGTCGGCTTCTACTACCAACACCACCAATATATTGCCCAACAGCGGATACAACCGCTATAACTTCACTGTCCGTAATACGACCAGTTTTCTGAAAGACAAGATGACACTCGACGCCGGTGCCAGTTATATTCTTCAGAATGACAAGAATATGATGTCGCAGGGATATTACTATAATCCTCTGCCGGGACTTTACCGTTTCCCTCGTAGTGAGAATTTCGATGATGTACGTATGTTCGAACGTTATAATTCCGGTATGGACCTGATGGAGCAATACTGGCCTTATGGTGGTACTTCAAGCGGTCTTGCCAATCCCTACTGGATACAGAATCGTCAGTTGCGGGAGAATAAGAAGACCCGTTATATGATCAACGCTTCCCTCAAATATCAGTTGTTCGACTGGCTGGATGTAGTAGGACGTGTGAAAATAGATAATTATGATAATCGTAGTACTTATAAGGCATACGCTTCTACTAGCAGTTTGGCATCCGGTAGTCGTGGAACATATGCTGACACATCTTCGCAATCAAAGAATACGTATGCGGATGCGATTGCTACACTGAATAAGAGTTTTAATGACTGGTCGGTCAATGTCAACCTTGGTGTGTCACTGAGCGACAGCCGTTATGAAATGATAGGATATGAGGGCGGATTGAAACTTATCAATTTCTTTGCTGTCCACAATATCGATTTCAATAAAGCATGGAAAGCAAAACAGTCCGGCTGGCACGATCAGACACGCGCTATCTTTGCCAATGCGGAAATTGGTTGGAAATCGATGATCTATCTGACTGCTACCGGACGTAATGACTGGGATTCCAGACTGGCTTTCTCCGATTACAAGTCTTTCTTTTACCCGTCAGTAGGACTTTCTGCCATTCTGACGAGTATGTTTAATGCTCCTGATTGGCTGACATACCTGAAGGTTCGTGGTTCGTACACTGAAGTAGGTAACTCTTACGGCCGCTTCATGACTACCGTTACTTATCCTTATGATGAACAGACCCAGAATTGGACTAGTACATCTTCTTATCCGAACACGAAATTGAAACCGGAACGTACCAAGTCATGGGAAGTTGGTTTGGACGCACGAATTCTTAATGATATCAGTCTTAACCTGACTTATTACCGTTCCAATACATATAATCAGACATTCTATGCGGACTTGTCGCTTTCTTCGGGATATTCTAATATTCCTATCCAGAGTGGAAATATTATGAATGAAGGTATAGAAATGGCATTGGGCTATAATAAGCAGTGGAAAGATTTCTCTTTCAATACGAATTATACATTGACATGGAATAAGAATCGGGTAAAACGGTTAGCTGACGGTGTGTACAACTATGCTACCGGACAATCTATCCAGATGCCGGAGCTGTCTCCGCTTACTTATGGACATACGGATGCCCGCTTGATTTTACGTGTCGGAGGATCAATGGGAGATGTATACGGACAACGCCTGCTCAAACGTGACTTGAATGGTTACATTCTCAATGAGGAAGGTGTCGGACTGACTATGGAGAACAAAGAAACATATCTGGGATCTATCTTGCCTAAGATGAATATGGGCTGGAGTCTTGGGTTCGGTTATAAGGGAGTTAATCTCGGTATGACTTTCACCGGACGTTTCGGAGGTATTGTCATTAGTGAGACGCAATCTGTACTTGACGCTGCCGGAGTTTCCAAGGTCAGTGCGGATGTACGTGATGCAGGAGGTGTGCAGATAAATCAGGGTAAAGTCTCTGCACAGACTTATTATCAAGCGATTCAAGGCACAGCGGCTTATTATACGTATAGTGCTACGAATGTACGACTCGGTGAACTCTCACTTAGCTATACATTGCCTAAAAAGTGGTTTGACAATAAAGTTGGAATGACTGTTGGTCTGGTAGGAAAGAATTTATGGATGATTTATTGTAAGGCTCCTTTCGATCCGGAGCTGACCACTTCGGCTGCATCTAACTTCTATCAAGGATTTGATGCCTATATGCTCCCAAGTACAAGAAACTTCGGATTCAACATTAAATTTCAGTTTTAAATAATAAAATAGGTATGAACAAAATAATAAAATATATCGGGGCAAGTGCAATCGTATGTATGATGGCGGGGTGTACTACTAATTTTGATGATTTTAATACTAATCCTTACCAGCCTTCAAAGGTACCGGCAAGCAACTTACTGTCTACGATGTTTAACGTATATGCTTGTCCACAACAAAATGCTTGTCAGGAGATAAACTGTATGTGGGCTAGTTTTAGTGGTCAGGTAACTGCGACTGCTAACTGGAGCTTTGGAAAAAATGTTTTTGCTTATTATAATGCTTCTGAAAAACATAATGATAGTTCATGGGGAAGACTTTATGGTTATATCTATCCTTCTTTCTTTCTAGTTGAAAACTCCACGGAAAAGAAAGGTGTCATTTACGCTATGGCTCAGTTGACCCGTGTTTATGGTATGCAATTACTTACTTCTCTACAAGGTCCCATTCCTTACACACAGATGAAAGCTGGTGATACGGAAGCACCTTATGACAATGAACAGACTGTATGGCATGCCATGTTTGATGATCTTGATAATGCGATCACTATTCTGAAGTCAGCGGCTACATTCGGAGTGAATCAGGATTTGGCTGTGGTAGATCAGTTTTATAAAGGAGACTGCTCAAAGTGGTTGAAGTTTGCCAATACACTGAAGCTTCGAATGGCTATCCGGATATCAGGAGTAGAACCGGAATATGCTCAGACTAAGGCTGAGGAAGCTGTACTTGGCGGTGTGATGGAAAGTGTGGGCGATAGTTCTTATGATACGACTAATGGTGGAATCAATGAAAACGGATATGCTATTGTCAGCGGATGGCCTGAGGTAAGAGCCAATGCTTGCCTTGTGTCGTACATGAATGGATATAACGATCCTCGCCGTCCTGCTTATTTTACTCCACAGACCCAGACTGCTGCCGGTGGGTATGTAGGTGTTCGTTCGGGGTCGGCAGAAATACCTGAACCTACGGTATACGCCAACTATAGCAAACTTTTTATCGCTACCGACAAAACTTTGCCACAACCCGTAATGTACGCTGCCGAAGCTGCTTTCCTGCGTGCGGAAGGAGCACTGAAAGGCTGGAATATGGGTGGAGATGCCAAGACTTTCTATGAGAAGGGAGTCAGATTGTCTTTTGAGGAATTCGGAGTGTCGGGGGCCGATGATTATCTGGCTGATGCAACATCTGTGCCGGGAAATTATGTGGATAATTTAATTGCCGGACATACCGGAAATAATTATACTAACCAGTCGACCATTACGATCAAGTGGGAGGAGGGAACTGATGATGCGAAGAAACTGGAAAGGGTACTTACCCAGAAATGGATTGCCTGTTATCCCGACCCAATGAACGGATGGGCAGATTTCCGTCGCACAGGCTATCCCAGAATCTTCCCGGCAACTGAATCCATGAATGCCGATTGTAATACGGGGCGTGGACAACGTCGCCTTCGTTTTACACGGAGTGAATACAATAACAATAAGGCGAATGTGGAAGCGGCCGTCAGCATGCTTAGCAATGGAAAAGATTCTAATGGAACTGACCTTTGGTGGGCAATGAAAGAGAATGGTACTTATTAATAGCTTAAATTAGGAATTAAGATAT
Source organism: Bacteroides sp. MSK.20.82 (assembly GCF_019052485.1). Lineage (NCBI taxonomy): Bacteria > Pseudomonadati > Bacteroidota > Bacteroidia > Bacteroidales > Bacteroidaceae > Bacteroides > Bacteroides sp. MSK.20.82. The sequence goes on along the minus strand of NZ_JAHQUN010000044.1, from coordinate 33,906 downwards.
GAAGAAATTATTATATATCATATTGGGAGTAATGGGTGCACTGTTTTTTATACAGTGCAGCGACTGGACTGAAATGGAACCGAAGTTCACCGAACCGGTGAATATCAATGGTGAAGACTATTATAAGGCACTGAGAGAATATAAGAAATCCGATCATCCGATTGTTTTTGGCTGGTACAGTGAATGGACCGGAGCTGGAACGAATATGAACAACCAGTTGAGGGGAATTCCTGATTCAATGGATATCATTTCTCTTTGGGGAGGGGCTTTCAATCTGACTGAAGCACAAAAGAGTGATCTTAAGGAAGTGAGGGAGAAGAAAGGTCTCAGAGTTTTATACTGTCAACATATCACAGATATAGGCAGAAGTCATACGCCCGCTTCTGTTGAGAATGATTTTATCGTTGATGGCGTACAATATAACTCAAAGGAAGAGGCAATGGCTGCTTATTGGGGTTGGTATGGCAATTATGGTGACACCTCGGAAGAAGGACAAGAAAAAGCGATCCGTAAATATGCGCGAGTAATTATAGACTCAATCAATAAGTATAACTATGATGGGTTTGATATTGACTTCGAGCCGAATTTTGGTTATTCCGGTAATCTAAGTGGAAACTCGGACCGTATGCATATTCTTTTGGATGAATTATCGAAAGAATTCGGACCGAAATCAGGAACAGGACGCATATTGATGGTCGACGGAGAACCACAGACACTAAACAAGGAGTCGGGTCCTTTATTAGATTATTATGTGGTTCAGGCTTATTACTGTAGGTCGGATGAAGGATATAGTGATGCTTTGGACGGTCGTTTTGAAAGGTTATTAAATAAATTCGGTTCGATAGAGGATGAGGCTACGATTCTTAGCAAAACAGTGTGGTGTGAGGACTTTGAGAAGCATAAAAGCGATGGAGGACCAGAATTTACAACTCGGGACGGTATTGTGACTTATTCATTGAAAGGAATGGCGATGTACTATCGTCCGGGAGTGGATGCCCGCATTGGCGGAGTGGGCGCCTATCGCTTTAATCTTTGTCGTCCGGTGAATGACTATTTCTTTATGCGTGAGGTTATTCAGGTTTTGAATCCCGCTAATCATTAATTGCAAGAACATAACTAAAAAGGATAATTATGAAGATGATTAAATTTACCAGATATGTTGTACTCGGAGCAGCGTTATTGGCTGTCACCGGATGCGACGACGCAAAATTGTCAACTATTGATAATGGGATATATATTGCAGAAGCTGCTCCTTCCAATACGTTTGGTCAGCAGATAGAGGCACAATTGGTGGACGAGGGAGATGTGATAAAGACATTGACCGTCCGTTTGGTTCGTGCTATTGATCAAGATGTAACTGTAACACTGGATATCGATCAGCAACTCATTGATGAGTATAATCAACAGCATGAAGCGTCTTACGAACTTTTGTCGGAAGAATTCAGAAGTTTTGAACGCACAGTTACGATTCCCGCAGGCGAAGTGTCTGCACCAGTCATTAATCTTACTATAAAGCCGTTTACCACCCCCAATAACGAGGCTTATGCGATTCCGGTACGGATTACTTCCGTAACCGGTCCGATAGGACTTGTTGGTAATGCAAACCATATTCTTTATCTGCTTACTTCCCCTAATAAGCAAAAAGCAGTGATTCTGAAATCAGGTAATAAAACCAGTTTGAAGTTTCAAAATGAGATTCCTGTTACTCAATGGACTATAGAATATTGGATCAGATTCGACAATATAACCGGCAGACCGACTGGAAATTGGGTGGGACTTGCTAATAAGTCGTTCAGGGAAATGATGTTTCCCGGCAATGTAGCTCCTCTTTCTTTTAATGGTATATTGTTACGTTATTGGCCGCAGGGCGTTAAACAAATAGCTCCTGTTCTTCAGTGTCAATTAGATGGAAATTATTTTGATAGTGAAGAATTCTGGTGGCCTGATACATGGTATCATATTACTTATACTTATGATGGATCTACTATTCGTCTTTATAAAGATGGTACAATAAACGCCAGTAAGACAGACTCTAGAGATTTTACATTCAATACAATATCTTTAGCGCAGAGCTTTGGTTGGCGCGTGCAGGTAGAACTTGCTCAGATTCGTCTTTGGAGCAAATGCCTGACAGAGAACGCCATTCAGGAAGGAATGTCACGCCAGATATCCGGAGATTCGGATGGTTTGATTGGGTATTGGAAGTGTGATGAAGGAGAAGGAAATGTATTGAAGGATAATAGTCCGAACGGTAATGATATAACGCTTGCCGGAACTCCTGCATGGAGTGAACAATACAATTTCTATCATCCTAATGATTAAGCGGATGGTCGGAGCTTTATCAATTGATTAGAGAATCCGATACTTACAGATAGTGAAAAGAAAAGCCGGCTGCAAAGGATTACAGCCGGCTTTTTGATAAATGGGTTTTATGCCTTATTTCTCATCGTTCTCGCGAATCTCCACGCGACGAATCTTGCCGCTGATAGTCTTGGGCAGTTCGTCAACGAACTCGATCACACGCGGATATTTATAAGGAGCAGTCACCTTCTTGACGTGGTTCTGCAATTCCTTGATCAGTTCTTCTCCGGCACGTGCTTTATAGTCTTTGGACAATACGATAGTTGCTTTTACTACCTGTCCGCGAATCTCATCGGGTACTCCGGTGATGGCACATTCTATGACGGCAGGGTGCGTCATCAAAGCGCTTTCCACTTCGAACGGGCCGATACGGTAACCGGAACTCTTGATTACGTCGTCTGCACGTCCTACAAACCAAAGGTATCCGTCTTCGTCTTTCCACGCTACATCACCTGTGTAGTAAATGCCGTCGTGCCAAGCCTCGTGTGTACGTTCCGCATCCCGATAGTACTCTTTGAAAAGTCCTAGAGGTTTGCCTTTGCTGGTACGGATCACAATTTGTCCTTGCTCTCCGGCTTCCACGGAGCGGCCTTCACTGTCGATCAGGTCTACGTCATACTGCGGATTGGGCAGTCCCATGCTTCCCGGTTTCGGTTCCATCCAAGGCATGGTGGCAACTGTCAGTGTCGTCTCCGTCTGTCCGAAACCTTCCATCAGCTTGATGCCTGTCAGTTTCTTGAACGTTTCGAATACGGCAGGGTTCAGCGCTTCTCCGGCAATGGTGCAGTACCGCAGTGAAGACAAGTCATATTTAGTCAGGTCTTCATGAATCAGAAAGCGGAAGATGGTTGGAGGTGCGCAAAGGGAAGTCACCTGATACTCCTGTATCTTTTCCAGAATAGCTGCAGGCGTGAACTTTTCGTGGTCATAGACGAAGATGTTGGCTCCGGCAATCCATTGTCCGTAGAGTTTTCCCCATACGGCTTTTCCCCAGCCGGTATCAGCGATGGTGAGGTGGAGGCTGTTTTCGTCCAGATTGTGCCAGAAGCTACCTGTAACGATATGGCCTAACGGATACGTAAAGTCATGTGCTACCATTTTAGGTTCGCCGGTAGTGCCGGAAGTGAAGTACATCAGTGAGATGTCGTCATTCGTATTGGCATGTCTCGGGCGGATGAAAGGGGCAGCGTTATCGATTCCCTGATGGAAATCTTCGAATCCTTCCGGAACTTCCGGACCTACACTGACCAGCTTTTCCACGCTCGGACACTCGGGAAGAGCATCTTTGATGTGTTGCAGTATGATTCCTTCGCCGGCAGCCACAATCATTTTGATGTCGGCAGCGTTGCAGCGATAGATAATATCCTTCTTTGTCAGCAGGTGAGTGGCGGGGATTACCGTTGCTCCCAACTTATGCAGGGCGATGGTGCTGTACCAGAACTCATAGCGGCGCTTCAGAATCAGCATCACCATGTCTCCGCGACCGATGCCGAGGCTCTGGAAGTAAGAGGCCGTCATGTCCGTATAGCGTTTCATATCGGCAAAGGAGAACTGACGGCTTTCGCCCTGGTCATTGGTCCAGAGCAGAGCGTTCTTGTCGGGTTGTTCGGCAGCCCAGGCGTCTACTACATCGTAGCCGAAGTTGAAATTCTCCGGTACGTTTATTTTCAGGTTCTTGATGAAATCCTCTTGTGAGGCAAAGCTAGTCTGTGCTAAAAATCTTTCTACCATAACGTTATTACATAATTACGGCCAGAAAACGTACCGTTTTGCCATCGAGCGCTTTCATGCCATGTGGAAGTTTTGAATTAAAATAAATACTGTCTCCTTGGTTCAGGATGATTTCTTTGCCCTCGATGTTGATCAGCATACGGCCTTCAACCACCAGGTTGAATTCCTGTCCGTTGTGGTGATTATAATGGATCGGCTCATCGTCTCCTTTCGGTTCGACTGTGACGATGAAAGGATCGGCGGTGCGGTTCATGAAGCCCGACGCCAGTGACTGGTATTTGTAAGCCCTGGTACGTTCGATGCTGACTCCTTTGCCGGCACGGGTCACGAAGTAGCTGCTCATTTTCGGCTCTTCGCCAAACATCAAAGCATCCAGTGCGATATTGTAGGTACGGGCTATCTTTTGTAGCATACTAACGGAAATGTCGTATTGTCCTGTCTCTGCGAGCTGGTATTCTTCGGCAGATATGTCGCAGTCGCGGGCGATATCTTCAGACGTTAGTTCCAGTACGTCACGTAATCCGCGAAGGCGTTCTGCGATCTGTTTAATTTGGTCATTCATACAAGTGGTTGTTTTTTGATTATTAATAATTTTGCGGTATTATTTGGATGCTTTCATCGCTTTGATGACGGCGGAGGTAAATCCGTTGTGTTCCAGTTCGTTGATTCCCTTGATCGTAATTCCGCCCGGAGTAGTCACTTTGTCGATTTCTACGCTGGGGTGGGTGTCATTGTTCAGAATTAATGCGGCGGCTCCCTTGACGGACTGGGCCACCATTTCCATCGCATCTTTGGGACGGATGCCCATTTCGATGCCGGCCTGCATGGCTGCCTGGATGTATTTCAATACGTAAGCGATGCCGCAGGAAGTCAGTGCCGTGGTGGCGGCTATCTTATCTTCGGGGATGAGCATGGCCATTCCCATTTCGTTGAACAGACGGAGCATAAACTGGTTCTGTTCATCGTTCGTGTTGCGTGCCGCGATAAGCGTCATACTTTCCAGTTCGCTGATGGCAGTGTTCGGAATCAGGCGGAACATCGGCATCTCCGGAGCTATCACAAAGTGTGCGAGTTCTTCAAAACTGATACCAGCCGCTACGGATACGAGCGTCTGTTTGCTCTTCAGCTTCAACTCGCGCATGACGGACTCCACAAACCAAGGCTTCACGGCGAGAATGACAACATCTGCTCCCGTTGCCGCTTCCGTATTGCTCAGAGTGGTGGAAATGCCCGGAAATTCTTCTTTCAGTTTCTCCAGTTTGCCTGCGCTGGGGTTGGATACAATGATATCTGAGTCTGCTATCAGACTTCCTTTTGCCAGGCCGCGGGCTATAGAACCACCCATGTTTCCTGCACCGATAATAGCTATTTTCATATGCGCTTCTTTTTTAATGTATTCTTACAGACAAAGGTAACGGTAAATTGCGAAAAAACAAAAAGCAGCCTGAATAAGAACTGTTTTTCTGTTCGAGGCTGCTTTTTTGTTCGCTGTTTATTAATCAAATATCAGTTAGAGTACTCTTTTGAAACGGGCAAGGAACTCGTCCGCTTCCTCCATGCTGAGGCAGAGAGGGGGTAATAAACGGAGTACATTCGTTCCGCTGGCTCCCGTAAATACGTGTTCGTCGTAGATGAGGCGGCTGCGCAATTCCTTGATCGGTTCTTCAAATTCGAGTCCGATCATCAGTCCGCGTCCGCGCACTTCTTTGATTTGCGGGAATTTCTTGAGTTCTTCCAGCAGGTAGTCGCCGACTGCTTTTGCATTTTCTACCAGATTGTCCTGTTCGATGACGTCCATTACGGCAAGAGCTGCCGAGCAGGCCAGGTGATTTCCGCCGAATGTAGTTCCCAGTTGTCCGTAGACGGGCTTGAACATCGGGCTGATCAGTACAGCTGCCATCGGGAATCCGTTTCCGATGCCTTTGGCTACGGTGATGATGTCTGGCTGGATATGGTTGTATTGATGGGCAAAGAATTTTCCGCTACGGCCGTATCCACTCTGGATTTCGTCCAGAATCAGAATCGTTCCGGTTTCGGTACAAACCTTGCGAAGTTCCTGCATAAATTCGGTAGTCGGTATTTTGATACCGCCCACTCCTTGTATTCCTTCGATGATAACAGCGCATACGTCACCTTTCGCCAGTTCCTGCTTCATCGCTTCGATGTCATTCAGAGGGAGATAGGTCACATGACCGTTGTTGTTGATTGGAGCAATGATGGTGGGGTTGTTCGTAGCCTCCACTGCAAGGGATGTACGTCCGTGGAAGGCTTTGCTGAAAGAAATGACTTTGGTGCGTCCGTTATAGAAAGAAGCCAGCTTCAGCGCGTTTTCATTGGCTTCGGCTCCGCTGTTGATCAGAAACAGCGAGTAGTCTTCATAACCGGAAATCTTTCCCAATCGTTCGGCTACTTGTTGCTGCAGCTTATTGATCACCGAGTTTGAATAGAAACCAAGGGTTGCTACCTGATTGCTGATCATCTCCACATAGTGGGGATGCGCGTGTCCGATGGAGATGACGGCATGCCCTCCGTAGAGGTCCAGATATTCCGTACCGTTTTCATCCCATACCTTACAGCCTTGTCCTTTGACTATATTGATGTCATATAAAGGATATACGTCGAATAATTTCATAATTCTTCTGTTTTTAGAAAGCGGAAGGTTTCAGCCGTAATCCTACGGTTTCTTCCAGGTTGAACATCAGGTTCATGTTATGAACTGCTTGTCCGCTGGCACCCTTCAGCAAGTTGTCGATACAGGAGATAATCAGCAGTTTGTCACCATGTTTCTCCAGATGTATCAGACATTTATTGGTATTTACGACTTGTTTCAAGTCTATATTCTTATCTACAATATGCACGAAGGAGTCTTTTGCATAATATTCCTCATACATGCGAACGATTTCTTCGAGTGCAACTTTCGTTTTTACGACAAGAGTGGCAAAGATGCCGCGCGGGAAATCTCCCCGATAAGGAATAAAGTCGATCTCTGAATCGAAGCTGTTCTGCAACTGCTTCAGTGATTGCTTGATTTCCGGCACGTGCTGATGATCGAAGGCCTTGTATATACTGATGTTATTGTTACGCCAACTGAAATGACTGGTAGCACCGGGCTTCACGCCGGCACCGGTACTTCCAGTGATGGCATTGACCGAAACATCGCCTGTCAACATCAGATTCTTGGCTAGCGGAAGCAAACCTAACTGGATGCAGGTAGCAAAACAACCGGGGTTGGCTACGTGCTTCGCCGTACAGGTAGCACGACGGTTCAGTTCCGGCAGACCGTAGATGAAGTCATGATCGTCACTCTTGATGCGATAATCCATCGAGAGGTCGATGATTTTCAAATCTTCCGGCACGTTGTGGCTTTCCATGAATTTCTTCGTGTCACCGTGGGCGGTACAGAAGAATAGTACATCTATTGCGTCCAGAGGTAACTGGTCGGTAAATCTCAGGTCGGTTTCTCCGTATAGTCCTTCGTGTACGTCGGTGATTCGGTTTCCGGCATTACTGCTGCTGTTGATGAATACGATTTCAGTTTCCGGATGGTTGAGCAGCAGACGGATTAATTCGCCTGCTGTATATCCTGCGCCACCAATGATTCCTGCTTTAATCATATCTCTTCGTCTTTATGGTTATTGTAGTAAACACGCAGCGGAGTAGAAGTTACCTTAATAAAGCCCTTAGCATCTTCGGCTGTCCAGCCTTTCTGCATTTCACCATATTCGCCGAACTTCGTTTTCACGAGGTCGTCTTCCGATTCTACACCGACGGTAGAGAAAGAAAGCGGGCGGAGCTCGAGGATTGCCGTACCGTTAACGTTACGCTGGCTTTCCTGAAGCATGGCTTCGATGTCACGCATCACCGGTTCGAGATACTGGCTTTCGTGGAGGAACATTCCGTACCAGTTGGCCACCTGATCTTTCCAGTATTGCTGCCATTTGCTCAATGTGTATTTTTCGAGGAAGCGGTGAGCACCGATAATCAACATCGGAGCGGCAGCCTCGAAACCCACACGGCCTTTGATGCCGATAATCGTATCGCCCACGTGCATATCACGTCCGATACCGTATGCGGCACCGATCTCTTCTACCTTCTGGATAGCTTGGATCGGATCATCGAATGTTTCGTCATTGACAGCTTTCAGTTCTCCCTTTTCGAAAGTGAGACGGAGTTGTTCGCTGCCTTCTTTTTCCACATGTTTCAGGTAGGCTGTTTCCGGTAATCCCTGTGCGGAGTCGAGGATTTCGCCACCACAGATGGATGTACCCCACAAACCTACGTTATAAGAGTATTTCAGCTTGGTAAAGTCTGCACTGAAACCATGTTTGTTCAGATAGTCGATTTCTTCCTGACGGCTCAATGCCATATCACGGGTCAGCGTGATGATTTCTACATTCGGAGCCAGTACAAGGAAAGTCATGTCAAAACGAATCTGGTCGTTACCTGCTCCGGTAGAACCGTGGGCGATGGCATCCGCACCGATTTCGTTGGCATAACGTGCGATGGCCAATGCCTGGAAGATACGTTCCGAGCTGACGGAGATCGGGTAAGTACCATTACGCAGCACATTTCCGAAAACCATATATTTCAGACTCTTTTCGTAGTATTCCTGAGTAACGTCCAATGTTACATATTTCACTGCTCCCAGTTTGTAGGCGTTTTCTTCGTTTGTCTTCAGCTGTTCTTCGCTGAAACCGCCCGTATTGGCACAAGCTGCATATACTTCGTAACCTTTTTCTTTAGCGAGGTACATGACGGTGAACGATGTGTCCAGTCCGCCGCTGAATGCCACCACTACTTTTTTCTTCTTTTCTTCCATAGTGCTGTATATATTAAATGTTATTTCTTTCTTGTTCTTTTTTTATGTTCCGCGGGTCTGTCGGATCGTACAGCATGGCTGTGCAGATGCAGAACTTACGGTTTTTAGCTACCAGTATATCGTGGTTGGTGCAGCCTTCGCATCCTTTCCAGAAAGCCTCGTCGTCTGTCAGTTCATTGAAAGTGACGGGGACATATCCTAGTTCGGTGTTCATTTTCATCACTGCAGCTCCGGATGTCAGACTGAAAATCTTAGCTTTCGGCCATCGGAGACGTGCCAGTTGGAAAGATGCTTGTTTGATGCGCTTTGCCAATCCTAATCCGCGAAAATCGGGATGTACAATCAGACCGGAGGTTGCTACGTATTGCTTGTTTCCCCATGATTCGATATAGGTGAAACCTGCGAATGTGTCGCCACAGAGCGCGATTATTGCTTTGCCCTCTTTCATTTTAGTCGCTACGTATTCGTGTGTGCGCTCTGCGATTCCGGTTCCTCGTACGGCAGCAGCATTTCTGATAGTTTCCAAAATAGTGTCAACGTAAACCTCATGTGAGGCGTCGGCTACCATAACATCTATTTGTTGAGTGTCCATTTCTTTATATATAATATAGGTATAGTTATTCGATATTCGGAATGATGAGCGACAAAAGCTGACGTACTTTGCTTGTGGCTACTCCTTCACGCAGAACCAGCATGATGGTATCGTCGCCGGCAATAGTTCCCAGAATCTCGCTGAACTCATTGTTGTCAATATCATAAGCCATGCTGCTGGCGTAACCGGGACGGGTACGAATGACAGCTATATTGCCGGAAAACTGTAGGGAGATAAATCCATTGTTGCGCAACATCTCACCGGCACTCTGGTCAGTGGAACGTTTATACATGATGTTATTCGGCAATACATATACATACTTACCGTTCATACTTGCAGCTTTGGCTACTTTCAGTTGTTTCAAGTCGCGGGAGAGGGTGGCTTGTGTCAGTTCGAAGCCTTCACGGTTCAGCTCTTGCAGTAGTTCTTCCTGCGAGCCTACCTCCTTGCTTGAGATAATCATTTTGATGGCGTCTAACCGATTTGCTTTCTTCTTCATTGTATAATTATTCTAAGAATGGCGCAAAATTATGCATTATTTCGGAGAAAACATGCATAAATCATGCTTTTTTTGCATAAAAAGTAAAATTTATACTGATGTAAGGTTTGGCTATGCAGATTTGTGTCAAAATGCACATCCTTTCTATCAAAATGCGTAAGGAAAAGGAGGAAGGAACCGCCTATCTTTGCAATGTAGGTAAATGGATACCTTAAATATATAGACAAAATACCATGAAACAGAACTTTTTTGCAGTCGACCTGGGCGCAACAAGCGGCCGTACAATCTTAGGCTCTTTTATTGAAGGCGGATTAAATCTGGAGGAGATTAATCGTTTTCCTAACCACTTGATCGAGGTGGGTGGACATTTCTATTGGGATATTTATGCATTATACCGTCACATTATCGACGGATTGAAATTGGTAGCTCACCGTGGCGAATCTATTGCCTCTATCGGTATAGATACATGGGGAGTAGATTTCGTCCTCCTTGGAAAAGATGGAAACCTGCTTCGCCAGCCTTATGCATATCGTGATCCGCATACGGTAGGAGCACCGGAAGCCTTTTTCTCTCGTATCTCTCGTAGCGAGGTATATGGTAAAACTGGTATTCAGGTAATGAATTTTAATTCACTTTTCCAATTAGATACTTTGCGTCGCAATCATGACAGTGCATTGGAGGCAGCAGACAAAGTTCTGTTTATGCCGGATGCGTTGAGCTATATGCTGACCGGGAAGATGGTAACCGAATATACCATTGCTTCCACTGCCCAATTAGTGAATGCACATACGCAACGTCTGGAACCGGAGTTGCTGAAAGCAGTCGGACTGCAAGAAGAGAATTTCGGTCGTTTTGTCTTCCCAGGTGAGAAGATAGGAACATTGACTGAAGAAGTGCAAAAGATAACAGGATTGGGGGCAATTCCTGTGATTGCGGTGGCCGGACATGATACCGGATCTGCTGTAGCAGCTGTTCCCGCACTTGATCGTAATTTCGCATATTTGAGTAGCGGTACTTGGTCGCTGATGGGGGTGGAAACAGATGCACCGGTAATCACTGCTGAAACAGAGGCTTTGAACTTTACGAATGAAGGTGGCGTAGAAGGCACAATTCGCCTTTTGAAGAATATTTGTGGAATGTGGTTGCTGGAACGTTGCCGTCTGAATTGGGGAGATACAAGCTATCCGGAATTAATAACCGAAGCGGATTCGTGTGAACCATTCCGTAGTTTAATCAATCCGGATGACGACTGTTTTGCAAATCCTGCGGATATGGAACAGGCCATTCGTGAATATTGCCGGACTACTGGGCAGCCGGTTCCTGAGCAACGTGGACAAATAGTACGTTGTATCTTTGAGAGTCTGGCTTTGCGTTACCGTCAGGTGTTGGAAAACTTGCGTGCGCTTTCTCCTCGTCCTATCGAAACTCTGCATGTGATTGGTGGAGGTAGCCGTAATGACTTGTTGAATCAGTTTACTGCTAATGCTATCGGCATCCCGGTTGTGGCAGGACCGTCTGAGGCAACAGCTATCGGTAATGTCATGATTCAGGCAATGACGGTGGGAGAGGCGACGGATGTTGCCGGTATGCGTCAGTTGATAAGCCGTTCAATTCCGTTGAAGACTTATCACCCACAGGATATGGCAGCTTGGGATGCGGCTTATATCCATTTTAAAAACTGCGTTCGATAAATTCCGGAGAATCAAAAAATAATCGACAGAATAATATTAACTTTTAATAATAGAATATCATGAAAAAAGAAGAAATGATTCAGAAAGCGTATGAGATTGCTGTTGAACGCTATGCAGCAGTAGGTGTAGATACTGAAAAGGTACTGAAAACCATGCAGGACTTCCACTTGTCACTTCATTGCTGGCAGGCTGATGATGTAACGGGATTTGAAGTGCAGGCAGGTGCACTGAGCGGAGGTATTCAGGCAACCGGTAATTATCCGGGCAAAGCTCGCAATATTGATGAACTGCGTGCCGACATTCTGAAAGCCGCTTCTTATATTCCGGGTACACACCGTTTGAACCTGCACGAAATCTACGGGGATTTTCAAGGTAAAGTGGTAGACCGCGATCAGGTAGAGCCTGAACATTTCAAGAGCTGGATTGAATGGGGTAAAGAGCATAACATGAAACTCGATTTTAACTCTACTTCCTTCTCACATCCGAAATCTGGTGATTTGTCACTGTCTAATCCGGATGAGGGCATCCGTCAGTTCTGGATTGAGCATACCAAACGTTGTCGTGCCGTTGCCGAAGAAATGGGTAAGGCGCAGGGTGACCCGTGTATCATGAATCTTTGGGTACATGACGGAAGCAAGGATATCACTGTAAACCGCATGAAATATCGTGCATTGTTGAAAGATTCTCTGGATCAGATATTTGCTACTGAATATAAAAACATGAAAGACTGTATTGAATCAAAAGTATTCGGTATCGGTCTGGAAAGCTATACAGTAGGTTCCAATGACTTCTACATCGGTTATGGCGCATCCCGTAATAAGATGGTAACTTTGGATACCGGTCACTTCCATCCGACTGAAAGTGTTGCCGACAAAGTATCTTCTCTTTTGCTTTATGTGCCCGAATTGATGCTGCACGTAAGCCGTCCGGTTCGTTGGGATTCCGACCACGTAACCATTATGGATGATCCTACAATGGAACTGTTCAGTGAAATTGTTCGTTGCGGTGCGTTGGAACGCGTACACTACGGTCTCGACTATTTCGATGCTTCTATCAACCGTATCGGTGCTTACGTTATCGGTAGCCGTGCTGCTCAGAAATGTATGACACGCGCTTTGCTCGAACCGATTGCCAAGCTGCGTGAATACGAAGCTAACGGACAGGGATTCCAGCGTCTGGCTCTGCTCGAAGAAGAGAAAGCGCTTCCATGGAATGCAGTATGGGATATGTTCTGCTTGAAGAACAACGTTCCGGTAGGCGAAGATTTCATTGCAGAAATCGAAAAGTACGAAGCGGAAGTAACTTCTAAACGATAAGTGATGGATATTCTAATAGGCTTGTTGATTATAGCCATCGGTAGCTTTTGCCAGTCCAGTTCCTATGTACCTATTAAAAAGGTGAAGGAATGGAGCTGGGAAAGCTTCTGGTTAGTACAAGGTGTGTTTGCCTGGTTAGTGTTCCCGTTTCTGGGATCACTGCTGGGGATACCCGCAGGAGGCAGTTTGTTCGACTTGTGGGGAGCCGGAGGTGCTGGAATGAGCATCTTTTATGGTGTATTATGGGGAATAGGCGGATTGACTTTCGGACTCTCCATGCGTTATCTGGGTGTTGCGCTTGGACAAAGTATCGCATTAGGTACTTGTGCCGGATTCGGAACCCTTTTTCCTGCCATCTTCGCCGGAACCAATCTGTTCGAAGGTAACGGACTGATTCTTCTTCTAGGAGTTTGTATTACGCTGGCGGGTATTGCTATCATTGGTTATGCCGGTGGCTTGCGTGCACAGAATATGAGCGAAGAAGAAAAACGGGCTGCCGTAAAAGACTTTGCATTGACAAAAGGTTTGCTGGTAGCACTTCTTGCGGGTGTGATGAGTGCCTGCTTTGCTTTGGGACTGGATGCCGGAACTCCTATCAAGGAAGCTGCTTTGGCAGGTGGTGTGGATGGACTTTATGCAGGTCTTCCTGTTATCTTCCTCGTGACTTTAGGCGGATTCATGACAAATGCCGCTTACTGCCTGCAGCAGAATATAGCTAATAAGTCTGTCGGTGACTATGCCAAAGGAAAGGTATGGGGTAACAATCTCGTCTTCTGTGCGTTGGCCGGTGTGCTGTGGTATATGCAGTTCTTCGGATTGGAAATGGGTAAGAGCTTCCTCACGGAAAGTCCCGTGTTGCTGGCTTTCTCATGGTGTATCCTGATGGCGCTGAACGTAACCTTTAGTAATGTATGGGGAATCATCCTGAAAGAGTGGAAAGGAGTATCTGCCAAAACAATCACAGTGTTGATCTGTGGTTTGGTAGTCTTGATCTTCTCACTGGTATTCCCGAACTTGTTTTAATAATAAATAGATATGAAATCAATTTTAGAAAATCGTCCGGCACTTGCCAAAGAAGTAAACAAGGTAGCTGAAGTTGCCGGATACTTGTGGCAAAAAGGATGGGCTGAACGTAACGGTGGTAATATCACTGTAAATATCACAGAGTTTGTAGACGATGAAATCCGTCGGATGGAACCGATTAGCGAAGTAAAATCCATTGGCGTTACATTGCCTTATCTGAAAGGATGTTACTTTTATTGCAAAGGAACCAACAAACGCATGCGTGATCTGGCTCGCTGGCCGATGGAAAATGGTTCGGTGATTCGCATTTTAGATGATTGCGCCAGCTATGTGATCATTGCCGACGAAGCGGTGGCGCCGACTTCGGAACTGCCTTCCCACCTGAGCGTACACAATGATTTGCTGAGCAAGAATTCTCCTTATAAAGCATCTGTCCATACTCACCCGATCGAACTGATTGCCATGACTCATTGCGAGAAGTTCCTTCAGAAAGATGTGGCAACCAATCTGTTATGGAGTATGATTCCTGAAACGAAGGCGTTCTGTCCGAGAGGTCTGGGTATCATTCCTTATAAATTGCCTAGTTCGGTAGAGTTGGCGGAAGCCACTATCAAGGAATTGCAGGACTATGATGTAGTCATGTGGGAAAAACACGGTGTTTTTGCCGTAGACTGCGATGCTATGCAGGCTTTTGATCAGATTGACGTGCTGAATAAGTCGGCGCTGATCTATATTGCTGCGAAGAATATGGGCTTCGAACCGGATGGTATGAGTCAGGAACAAATGAAAGAAATGTCCGTTGCTTTCAATCTTCCTAAATAATACTTGTATTAATCACTGAATTTATCTACTTTAGCGACCGCAGCATTTTCTATCGATGGAGAATGTTGCGGTAACTTTAAAATTATGACACAACTATGAATCGCATTATTCTGAATGAGACCTCTTATTTCGGTGCAGGATGCCGGAGTGTAATTGCTGTGGAAGCAGCCAGACGTGGCTTTAAGAAAGCCTTTTTCGTAACAGATAAAGACCTTATCAAATTTGGTGTTGCAGCCGAAATCATTAAAGTATTTGATGACAATCATATTCCGTATGAACTTTATAGTGATGTAAAGGCTAACCCTACCATTGCTAATGTGCAGAATGGTGTGGCTGCCTATAAGGCTTCCGGTGCAGACTTTATCGTAGCTTTGGGTGGTGGTTCTTCTATCGACACGGCAAAGGGGATTGGTATTGTTGTGAATAACCCGGATTTTGCCGATGTGAAATCTCTGGAAGGTGTGGCTGATACCAAACATAAGGCTGTTCCTACCTTTGCATTGCCTACTACTGCCGGAACTGCTGCTGAAGTGACTATCAATTATGTGATTATCGACGAAGATGCACGCAAGAAAATGGTATGTGTAGACCCGAACGATATCCCTGCTGTAGCTATTGTAGATCCGGAACTGATGTATTCCATGCCGAAAGGACTGACTGCCGCTACAGGTATGGACGCGCTGACTCACGCCATCGAAAGTTATATAACTCCGGGTGCATGGGCTATGAGCGATATGTTCGAACTGAAAGCGATTGAAATGATTGCTCAGAACTTGAAAGCAGCGGTAGATAACGGTAAAGACACAGTTGCCCGCGAAGCAATGTCGCAGGCTCAATATATTGCCGGCATGGGATTCTCCAATGTAGGTTTGGGAATCGTACATTCCATGGCTCACCCGTTGGGCGCTTTCTATGATACTCCTCACGGCGTTGCCAATGCGCTGTTGTTACCTTATGTCATGGAGTACAATGCTGAGTCTCCGGCTGCTCCGAAATATATCCATATTGCCAAGGCGATGGGCGTCAATACAGACGGTATGACAGAAACTGAAGGTGTGAAGGCGGCTATCGAGGCAGTGAAAGCGCTTTCTCTGAGTATCGGTATCCCACAGAAATTGCATGAAATCAATGTGAAGGAAGAGGATATTCCGGCATTGGCGGTGGCTGCATTCAATGACGTTTGCACAGGTGGTAATCCGCGTCCTACGTCAGTAGCGGAGATTGAAGTATTATATCGGAAAGCATTCTGATTTTAATTGTATAAGGTTTGTTTTTTATAAGCATCCGGAGGATCTGGACAGGTGCTCTGGATGTTTTTTTACTGTTTAGCGTGTGTTTTTTGAAAATAATTCCTACTTTTGTTCAATTCAATTGTATGAAAACACGCCTGTATGACTGAGGATAATAATTTGGGATTAGAATTTAAATACTTGATAGTTAATGACATGGACCGCAAATTCGGTCTGTGGGTGAATACGGTTGGCTATCAGTCTATCCCTCCCGATTCTCCTTATCCGCTGAAGGAGCATCCGTCCGGTTACTATTTCAATGCCGAAAAAGGAAGAGTATTGCGGGAATATCAATTGGTCTATATTACAAAAGGGCGCGGTTTGTTTTCTTCCGATTCTACTCCTGAAAGACAAGTTTGTAAAGGTCGGCTGATGGTGTTGTTTCCCGGACAGTGGCATACTTATTATCCATTGCGGCAGACCGGATGGACGGAATATTACATTGGTTTTGAAGGTCCGGCGATTGATACGATTGTGGGCGATGCCTTTCTTTCTCAGGAAAGACAGATATTGGAAGTCGGTATTAATGAAGAACTGGTATCTTTGTTTTCCCGCGCTTTGGAAGTGGCAGAAGCGGATAAAATATCTGCCCAGCAATACCTTTCCGGAATCGTACTTCACATGATTGGTATGATTCTTTCGATTTCCAAGAATAAGGTCTTCGAGATGAGTGATGTCGATCAGAAGATCGAGCAGGCAAAGATACTTATGAATGAAAATGTATCCGGCAATATTGATCCGGAGGAACTGGCGATGAGACTGAATATCAGTTACTCATGGTTCCGCAGGGTTTTTAAGGAATATACCGGCTATGCACCCGCCAAATATTTTCAGGAACTGAAACTTCGTAAAGCCAAGCAAATGTTGGTGGGAACTTCCCAGTCAGTAAAAGAAATTTCTTTTTTTCTGGGCTTCCAGTCTACCGAATATTTTTTCTCCTTTTTCAAAAAACGTACCGGGCTTACTCCGCTTGAATACCGCTCGTTCGGTCGGGAAGAATAAACATAAAGTTATTTATTGTTAATCTCCTCGATGTGATTTAACCTTTCCGTTTTAATCTGGTCAAATATAATATTGCAATGATGCAATCGGTTTATTATCAGATTAACTATAAAAGAAAAAAGAAATGAAAAGAATCGTATTTTGGATGGTAGCTTTGCTACTGATGAGTGGTGTGGCAATGGCACAAGGAAATCGCCAGGGTGGAAGACAACAGATGGATCCGAAAACCCGTGCGGAACGTATGACAGAGCGTATGGTGAAAGAATACTCTTTGAATGAAGATCAAAAGCAACAATTACAGGATGTCAACCTTACATGGGTGCAAAAGATGGCTGCTAATCAGGGCGGACGTTCGAAAGATAATAAAGCTGCCAAGATGACTAAGGAAGAGCGGGAAAAGAAGATGGCGGAAATGAAGAAGTCCCGTGAAGATTATGATGCCCAGTTGAAGAAGATTATGACTAAAGAACAATACGATAGCTATGTGAAAAAACAGGCTGAACGTGAGAAACAGATGAAAGAAGGGCGTCAGAACCGGCAAAAAAGACAAGGGTAATATAGATTGTAATGAATGGATGTACTTCCTTTCGGAAGAAGAATTAAGGAGATACTACTGATTTTTGAGGTAGTATCTTTTTTGTATTCGGGTGATTCTTATTTTGCTTTTTGAGGTTGTGAACAAGTCACATCCTGCTTGTTTAAAAATGAGTCTCTTATATAGTTAATTTGTTTGTTACTAATTAATTAACCTGTTAATAACTTTGTTGATAACGTGGTTAATATAAGATTGGGGTTGTGAATAAAGGAACTGTAATCAGTAGAATCTTACCGGAGAGAGATAAAAAAAGAACCACTTAAAAAGCGATTCTTTAGTAAGTTGCGGAGATCCGACTCGAACGAATGACCTTTGGGTTATGAGCCCAACGAGCTACCAACTGCTCCACTCCGCGATGTTTAACGGGTGCAAAGGTACGGCTTTTCTTGAATAAAACAAATTATTCTCCAATTATTTTTTAGAAAAAAGATCGAATTATCTATATTGTGCTGAAAATGAGAGAGGTATTGATGGAACTTTTTTTAGTACCTATTAATATACAAATGTTAATATTCTGTGCGTTTTCTTGTGTGGTCTAAAGAAAAGAATTACTTTTGCTCAAAATATTCAGCAATGTGCAATTTGTATAACCTATGACCGTATCAAAAACGAAAGCCAAGTTAGTAGACGTTGCCCGCCAGCTTTTTGCAAAGATGGGGGTGGAGAACACTACGATGAATGATATCGCCCTCACTTCGAAAAAAGGTAGAAGAACGCTTTATACCTATTTTAAAAGTAAGGATGAAATCTATTTGGCTGTTGTAGAATCGGAATTGGATATCTTGTCGGATATGATGAAGAGGGTGGCTGATAAAAACATTTCGCCGGACGACAAACTGTTGGAACTGATATATACCCGATTGGATGCAGTAAAGGAGGTCGTTTATCGGAATGGAACCCTGCGTGCTTATTTCTTCCGTGATATATGGCGGGTAGAAAAAGTGCGAAAGAAATTTGATGCGAAAGAAATCCAGATTTTTAAAGCTGTGTTGTTGGAGGGACAGGCGAAAGGAGTGTTTCACATTGATGATGTGGAGATGACTGCCGATTTGATACATTACTGTGTGAAGGGAATTGAAGTTCCTTATATCCGTGGGCATATAGGAGCTCATCTGGACGAAGAAACAAGAAATAAATATGTGTCCAACATTGTGTTTGGCGCACTGCATAGAACAGAAATTTAATTAAATAACTTTTAGTATGGGATTATTAGACGGAAAAACAGCCATTGTAACCGGTGCCGCCCGTGGTATTGGCAAGGCTATCGCTCTGAAGTTTGCTGCCGAAGGTGCAAACATTGCATTTACTGACCTGGTCATTGACGAAAATGCAGAAAAAACAAGGGTAGAACTGGAAGCAATGGGTGTGAAAGCCAAAGGTTATGCTTCTAACGCTGCTAACTTTGAAGATACTGCAAAGGTCGTAGAAGAAATCCATAAGGACTTCGGACGTATCGATATTCTGGTGAACAATGCCGGTATCACTCGTGACGGTCTGATGATGCGTATGAGCGAACAACAATGGGATATGGTAATCAATGTGAACCTGAAGTCTGCATTTAACTTCATCCACGCTTGTACACCTGTTATGATGCGTCAGAAAGCTGGTAGCATTATCAACATGGCATCTGTAGTGGGTGTTCACGGTAATGCGGGACAGGCTAACTATGCTGCTTCCAAAGCCGGCATGATTGCATTGGCCAAGTCTATCGCACAAGAACTGGGCTCTCGTGGCATCCGTGCCAACGCCATTGCTCCGGGATTCATCCTGACAGATATGACTGCTGCTCTTTCTGACGAAGTGAGAGCTGAATGGGCAAAGAAAATTCCTTTGCGTCGTGGCGGTACTCCTGAAGATGTGGCAAACATCGCTACCTTCCTGGCATCAGATATGTCTTCTTACGTATCAGGTCAGGTGATTCAGGTAGATGGTGGTATGAATATGTAATCGAACAGTATGACTGTCGTATACGAAGACAACCATATAATTGTAGTCAACAAGACCGCTTCCGAGATTGTCCAGGCAGACAAGACGGGCGATACACCGCTTTCGGAAACTGTGAAGCAGTACCTGAAAGAGAAGTATCAGAAACCCGGAAATGTTTTCATCGGTGTGACACACCGGCTGGACCGCCCCGTAAGCGGCCTTGTTATTTTTGCCAAAACGAGTAAGGCACTCACTCGTCTGAACGAGATGTTCCGTACCAGTGAAGTGAAAAAGACTTACTGGGCAGTAGTAAAGAATGCCCCCAAAGAGCCGGAAGGTGAATTGGTGCATTATCTGGCACGTAACGAGAAGCAGAACAAGAGTTTTGCTTATGACAAAGAAGTGCCGAATAGCAAGAAAGCGATTCTGAATTATCGGCTGATCGGACATTCGGAGAATTACTATCTGCTTGAAGTAGACTTGAAAACCGGACGTCATCATCAGATTCGTTGCCAGTTGGCAAAAATGGGATGTCCCATTAAAGGAGACCTTAAATATGGCGCTCCGCGTTCCAATCCCGATGGCAGTATTTGCCTGCATGCGCGGAAGGTACGCTTCATCCATCCCGTGTCAAAAGAGCTGATAGAGCTCGAAGCCCCTCTTCCCGAAGGAAATTTATGGAAAGGATTTGAACTGCTTTAGTCAGTGCAAGTCCTTTTTCTTTTGCCAAAAGAGTAAATATCCCTGCCATCCATTCGGTAAACTCTGGCGACAGCCTGATAGTTCCGGAATAGAGTTTATATTTGCATCATGAAAACTATAATTCATGAAGTAAATCCTACCATGAAACAATTTCGAATTAACAAGAAAAATACAGATGAACGCATTTAAACTTTTAATGGCTGCTTCCTGCTTTTTAGGTCTGGCAACGAGCGGAGTGGCAAAACAGGACTATTCAAAGAGTGAGGGATTGTTACAGTATGTCGATCCTTATATCGGCTCCGGTTTTCACGGGCATGTATTTGTCGGAACGAGTGTTCCGTACGGCATGGTGCAACTCGGACCCAACAATATCCATAAAGGCTGGGACTGGTGTTCGGGATATCATTATTCCGACAGTATTCTGATTGGTTTCTCTCATACTCATTTAAGCGGTACGGGATGTACCGATCTGGGGGATATTCTGATTATGCCTCTCAATGAAATCCGTACTCCCAGAGGTAACCAGGATGATATACGTGACGGTTATGCGTCGAAATACTCACATGACAATGAGATAGCCCGTCCGGAATATTATTCTTTAATTCTGGACAGATACAATATCAAGGCCGAACTGACAGCTACTGACCGGGTAGGTTTTCATCGTTATACCTATCCCGAAGGAAAACCGGCCTCTATACTGATTGACCTGCGTGAAGGAAACGGTTCCAATGCATACGACAGCTATATTCGCAAAGTAGATGACTATACAGTGGAAGGTTATCGGTATGTCAGAGGGTGGAGCCCGTCGCGAAAAGTATACTTTGTGCTGAAGAGCGATCAGAAGATCGAGAAATTTACGGCTTATGACGATAATACCCCCAAACTTTGGGATCAACTGAAAGTAGAATCGGTGAAAAGTGTGCTTACTTTCGGCAATGTGAAAGAAGTAAAGATTAAAGTGGCTATTTCTTCCGTAAGTTGTGACAATGCAGCGATGAACCTGCAAGCGGAACTTTCTCACTGGGACTTCGACAAGGTGGTGAAGATGAGCAGTGACCGCTGGAACAAACAGTTGGATAAGATGACCGTAGAATCAGACGATGAGGCTGCCAAACGTGTGTTTTATACCGCACACTATCATACCATGATCGCTCCTACATTGTATTGTGATGTCAATGGTGAGTATCGGGGGATGAATGATATGATTTACACAGACCCGAAGAAAGCGAATTATACCACTCTCTCCCTTTGGGATACTTATCGCGCCTTGAATCCTCTGATGACTATCATTCAGCCCGAAATGGTGGACAATGTAATTAATTCAATGCTTTCCATTTATCGGCAACAGGATAAACTTCCTATCTGGCCTTTGATGAGCGGCGAAACAAATTGTATGCCGGGATATAGCTCTGTTCCGGTGATTGCAGATGCTTATCTGAAAGGATTTACCGGATTTGATGCGGAAGAAGCCTTGACGGCTATGAAAGCGACAGCAACTTATGAAGGGCAGAACGGAGTTCCTTACGTGATGGCCAAAGGATATATCCCTGCTGATAAAATCCACGAAGCTACTTCCATCGCTATGGAATATGCAGTAGATGACTGGGGAATCGCCGCTATGGCACAAAAGATGGGGAAGACGGCTGATTATGAGACATTCTCGAAGCGTGCCCATTACTATAAGAACTATTTCGATTCTTCTATCCATTTCATCCGTCCGAAACTGGAAGACGGTTCATGGCGTACTCCGTACGATCCGGCACGTTCTATTCACGGAGTCGGCGATTTCTGTGAGGGCAACGGATGGCAATATACATTCTTCGCTCCGCAAGATCCGTATGGATTGATCAGCCTGTTTGGCGGTGACAAGCCGTTTACATCGAAGCTCGACAGCTTCTTTACGAACAATGACAGTATGGGTGAAGGTGCTTCCAGTGATATCACCGGTCTGATCGGACAATATGCGCATGGCAATGAGCCGAGCCATCACATAGCCTATCTCTATACCTATGCCGGCGAACAGTGGAAAACAGCGGAAAAGGTTCGTTTCATCATGAGCGACTTCTACACAGATCAGCCGGACGGTATCATCGGTAATGAAGACTGTGGACAAATGTCTGCATGGTATCTCCTTTCTGCTATGGGATTCTATCAGGTGAATCCGTCTGACGGTGTGTTTGCATTCGGCAGTCCTCGTTTTAAAAAGATAGAAGTGAAAGTGCGTGGTGGTAAAGTGTTTACTGTTGAAGCACCGAATAATAGTAAAGATAATATCTATATTCAGAAGGTTTATCTGAATGGCAAACCTTATCATAAAAGTTATATTACGTACGATGATATAATTAACGGCAGTACTTTAAAATTTGAGATGGGCAAAAAGCCTGCCAAGAATTTTGGTAAAGCTTCTGCCAATAGGCCGATCGTTTTGAATAAATAGGTAAAAAATAGTTTTTAGGATAGGTATTGGTTAGGATGATGAACGCCTTCAAGTGTTTGCGGAAGCATATATTTGAAGGCGTTTTCTTATTGTCAATGACAGATATGGAGATGAAAAAAGAAGGCGTATCAAAAGTCAAAAGTAACTAAACCCTCCTCCTTCAGGAAGGAGGAGTACCCGTAGGAGGGGAGTTTAGTTACTACTGACTTTTGATACGCCTTCTTTTTGTTTGTGAGATATTACTTCTGTTTTATTTTCGGTTTATCAATAAACCTCCAACTCGTAGATTCTTGCAGCCTTCAGACTGTTGTTTTGTGTAGATTGTGTAACCAGCAGTCTGACGTAACGTACCGAAGTCGGCTTAAACTGGCGAACTACCGTGTTTTTCTTGTTATCACTCAGTTCATCAATCGTTTTCCATTCTTCGTCCGGACTGTTTCTGCCTTGTAAGAAGCAGGTATGAGTGATAAAGACGCTGCCTTCATTTCCGGCATTTACCAACTTCCATCCACGGATCGTCTGTTCCTTTCCGAAGTCGAAGTCAATGTAGTTGGGAGCCGTGCTTGTATCACACCATTTCGTCTTCACATCACCGTCTACGGCATATCTTGCAACTTCTTTTTCGTTGGTTTCATCGGAACATTTGATTAGTTTGGCTTGTTTCAACAGGTTTGTTTTAGTCGTCGCTTCTTCTCCATTGTCTGCTTTCAAGGCTGTGCGGAACAATTCCGAGGCCGGAGTTACTGCCGGATACTTCTCATTAACCAGCGTTGCGGCAAATAATACGATATCTGCATGATCCGGCAAAGTAACCGTAGTCGCTCCTTTAGGAATATCCATGCCAAACTTGAACATATACGTAAACTCATAAGCCTCATCTTTGTCAGAAGCATGACGGTGAGTGCCGACATAAGCGATTTCTGCATCTTTCAGGAAGCCTTCCGTATGTCCCAGATGCTCCCACTGACCGATAAAACCGGTATAGGAAGGTACGGTGATTTCCTGTGAGTTGTTACCGGTGCTGAAGGTAGCAACTGCATCTTCACCGGCAGAGGCTGCCAGGAAATAGATACGGTTGTAAGAATGTCCGGTTGGCAACTGAAGTACATTGCCTTTGCAAGTCAAACCATTGGCAATTTCTTTCTCTCCCAAGCGGAAAGGAATGCCGTCGGCTTTCAGGATGGAGTCGGGGAGAAGTTCTGCTGCATAGCTGTTGCCCGATTCGAAGTTCCCTTCTTTGCGGAAAGCATTCCAACTGAAACATCTGCGATCATAGTCCAAAGGAAGATAAGCGCATGCCGGAGCTTGAAGATCAGCTTTTTTCTTCAGCTTCACTTTAAATGTCTGTATGCTGTAGGGAGCGATGGATACATTCAGCTGGTTCTTGTTGAAGTCAGCACTGCCGATCTCTTTTTCCGTACCGTCTGCAAGTACTGCCTTCTCTATTTCACCGGCGAAGGTGATGGCTGCCTGTTGCGGAGCTGCGCCTCCTGTTTCATATACACGTACTACATATTCATCGGATACTTCCGCTTTTTTCAGCGCTTTGATAACGACTTGATCGTTGCTTGAACGTACAAAAGCAAATTCTTTACCTAGTGTTCCGGCATGTTTCGGACTGCTGAAGGCTTTGATCGGCTGATTCAGAATTTCAGCTTTGATGGCGGTGGCGGGTTTGTCAAGTGCTCCGTTATGTCCTGTGAGGCTATAAGTAAATGTATGGAAGCCGAAGTCCTGGTGATCCTGATAAGCGTAATTTCCTTTTGTTTCCGGTGTATGGAGAAGAGTCAGACGGATCGTGTTGTTATCCGGTTTATCCCAGCCATATTTACTGTCATTTAGGATCGATACACCGTAGCTGTTGTTCTTATCGGTCAGGTCTGCCCATTGCTGCGCATATACTTCGTAAGCGGTCTGTACATTATTACCTCTTTCCACGCTGCCGATTCCCAGATCGTAAGTAGCCTTTTCATTTTCTATATTCAGAGGAAACTCTGCTTTCAGCAGTGTGTTTGTTGACTGCCAGTCTATTTCGTTATAGAAATCTATGCGGTCGGCACGGCTGCCTTCGTAGAGGCGGATGTATTGCTTGAAGAGCGATTTGCCATGCTTCTTCTCAATGCAGAGTGCTTTACGGAGTGCGCCGTTTTCCACTAAAGTGATCTTTGCACCGTCTGTGATGGAGACAGGTTCACGGTCGATGGTCTCTTTCAGGATTTCCCATGCAGGCCATGCGTACGACTTGTTTTCGGTGAAGAGTGCCAGGCGAATCGCTTTTCCGTCTTTTACGAGTTCTTTGTTGTTGCGCTTGTCGGTCAGTGAGATGATATCTCCGTTTTTATCCAGTGTGATTTTGTAGACGGAGTTTTCGATGGCTGAGGCTGCTGAAGGAGAGATCGTTTTTTCAGATCCTCCGGTGCGGACATCGTACACTGCATAACTGTTTGCGGGCAGTGACGCTGCAACCAGGATGTGAGCACGTCCGTTCTCGTAACCGATCATTTGCGAAGCGACTTTCTTGCCTTGTGCATTGTATACAGTGAAGCCTTTCGGGGCTTTAGGCTGTTCGAGGATGATCTCTGTCAAGTCCGATACAGGGAAAGCGTTTGCATTATAAAGAACGACAGGCGTTCCTTTCACGCGTGTATCCATCTGTCCGGCAATGGCGTTGACGGAAGAAGTCAGTACTTGTGAGAATTGTTTCAGAGAGATCAGTTCATCGTTCCATGAGAACTCATAGGCACGGGGGATACTCGTTCCCGTCAGGTCATCATGGAATTGATGGAAGATGAAACGTTTCCATGCCTCCGTCAGCGTGTGTTGCGGATAGCTGGCGGTACCCAGCCATTCGGCAGCGACCGCCGCTCTTTCTGCTGCATCGCCCAACTGTTCGTTTTGTCGGTTGTACAGCTTCATGGCTGCCTGCGAAGTGTAGCAACCTGTTCCGTGAACATCCATCAATAACTCTCCGTCAAATACCGGTAGTTCCGGGTGATTGTTGAACGGCAGATAATCTTTGAACAACTGATCGCTGGTAGCACTGATCACCTCTACCGGGCCATCACCTTTGATTCCCTGTTCTACAGAACGTACCGAACCCAGAGTAGGAGAGCCACCGATATCCCCTGTTCCATAATAGCGGTAGACCGTATTGAGCGGAGTACGTTGGGCTAATTTTTCCAGATCTTTATTCTTCGAGAGATCTTCGTTGTTCCATTTGCGTCCGTAGTCATATCCGTGGGCTAGCATTACTTGTTTGCCGTCAATGCCCTTCCAGAGTCCGATGGTAAACGGATGCTTGCTCTTTCCATAGAAGGGATGATTACGCCAGTCCAGCTTCTGTGAAGAGAAGCCGATCAGTCCGCAGTGTGCGGCAATGGTGGGAAGCGTCCATCCGAATCCGAAGCAGTCCGGCAGGAAGATATCCGTTCCTTCTTTTCCGAACTCTTGCCGGTAGTACGTCTGTCCGAGCATGATGTTACGGATGGAGGCTTCGACGGAAGGAACCAACACATCACTTGCTTCCCAGCTACTTCCGGCGATATGCCAGCGGCCTTCCTCGATGAATTTCTTCATCTCTTCATACTGTTCGGGATAGTATTCCTTCATCCACGCATACTTCACTCCCCCTTCAAAGTTGAAAACGTATTCGGGATATTTCTTTAGCAGAAATAAGTTCTGACTAATGGTATTCCAGACATATTCGTTGATTGTTGTCTGGATGTCCCAGTTCCACTGGGTGTCGAGGTGGGCGTCCGACACCATATAGGCTTTCACCTTTTTCTTCGCGGTGTCATCTTGTGCATAGCTTCCTCCTGCTAAGGCAAGGGCGAGGGCTACGGCAATTACTTTTTTGTTCATCATGGTTTATTTTTAACAAGTTTAGTAGTTTACAAATTTATACAAAACTAATGGAATTAATTCTATTAGGGTTTAGAATAGTACTTCTTTATGGAAATGGCACGGATATTTACCTTTTTGGCACCACTTTACATCTAGAAAGTATTCTTGTCCGGTTCGGGCTGCATCTTGTCAGTCATAAAGAATGATTGCTCAAGAAGCTTTTTGTCATTCAAAACGTGTCCAAATATAGCGGATTTCGAATGATTAGCTGTCCTTTGTAGTGCCAATATGTAGGCAAATATATTTTGTCTGTTCAGAGTACTCTATGGATAATTAGGGTATAAGATAAGTAGCTGATTATCATTCTATAATATATGTTTGTGAACAATGAAAGTACAGCAGGTGTCGGCAATGACAAACCAGTATCAATACTCTCTGACCATTTTATCTTATCATGTTTTTTAGATGTTGCGGTAATAACTCCCATGATATGCTCTCCATTTGTTTCCCGGTCATTACGTTTATTGCAGTTGATGTAGAAAAGAAATTTACAATGATTCTTTTAGTGTTTGTTGATAAAATAGCTTTTCTTGCATAACTTGGTTATATAAACTCAAATTCCCGTTCTCCATGTCCCGGCATGCAGATGAGCTGCATAATCTCCAAAGTGGCATGAGATTTCATTGTGATAAGGTTGCCTGCACCTTTTATCTGTATTTCTTAATAATGTGATGTCTGTATACATTCCATAGTTATCCCAATATGTGTCTGTTAGTAGGCCGGGACCTGTTATGTCTAAAATCTCCTGTTGCGATTTTAAGATTATTGTGGCTCTTTCTGCCATTTCATCCATTATTCTGTGTAAAAAAGGATGTTTAGGGATTCCACCGAACATATAGTTGGCTATTCGAAGTCGATATCTTAAATTCAAGGCTTCTTGCTCTGCCTGGCAGACAATTTTCTCTTCTCCTAAAACCAAATTATACTTTCTCAACTCATCAAGTGGCTTTAAACTTAACATATCTAAATCCATATAGAATCCTCCATAGAGGTATACAAGGGCTAATCTTAAGAAGTCTGCTTTTTGTACATTGTGATAGAATGCATTATAGGCTTCGATGTATTCAGGTAAATCTTGATTTAATATATCCTGTGCATCATCCTTATTATATAGGCGGATATTCCAGTCCGGATGATTGACTTGTATTTCTTGTTTGCATTTCTCGAATAGTTCGGGGAACGGTTCATCTTTGCGTAGAAAGATAAGGTGTATATTCTTTGGGATCATTATTTATTTTATTTTTAAAGGTTACTTACCAAACCAGGTACCAAAGAAATAGTGTATGGCATGAGCCTGATTGATACGCTCTTCCATTTCTTTAGGAATCTGGTTGTTTTTTATTTTCTCTACCTCCCATTGTCCGATAGGATATATTGTCTTTGATTCGAGGATACGTATGTCTTCTTTATGTGGAAATGCGTTGAATGCATGCGTTAGCAAGAAAGGGCCTGTGGAATCCAGTATATCAAATCCGTTATTAACAACTTTCCCACCGGAATGATTGATTAACCTTTGGCATACAAAGTTGATAAAATCATTATCGGGTGTTGACGCCATGAAAGCGTTGCAAATGATATATTCAAAACCAAAGCGTTTAGCATGCCAGTCGGGTTCCTTACCTACGATAAAATCCGATCCTTCTAGTAAGAACTCAATATTTTCGAGGCACTCGAAATCCATGTCTACGTACAATCCTCCATAAACTTTCAAGAGAAGATAGCGTATAGCGTCTGCTCTTTGTATGTTACAAGGATATGTATCATACTTCTCCAGGAAATCAGGGAAATGTTTGCAGACAAATTCCCTGTTCATTTCATCTGTCCATAGGATATATTCCCAATTCGGGAGATATTCTTTCCATGTTTGTGGCAGTTGGTCAAGAGGAGAAGGTACATCTTTTGTTTTCCATGTTTGGTGGATAATTCGTGGGATTCTTAAACTGTTTTTCATAGTCTTTATTGTTGAAATATTTTCTTTTCTTTAATATTTTCTCTTCTATATCGAATGAGGGTTTCATTGCTCTTCAACATGTCCGGAGTGTAGATTTGCGGTTGATAATATGCCTCTTCCAGTTTTTTAAACTTTCCATCCGGCATTATCTGATATTTAGTATCTATACGTTGCCCTTTCAGGTTATCTAGGTGTATAAAATTTCTTTTTATACTATCGAACTGAATGATGTAATTATTTTCAGGAAAGTTCAACTGTTGAACATTCACCGTAAAATCTTTATTGATTTGTGCTTCCATGGTTCTAGCTTTGCTGCATGTTCCAGGCCATTCACAAATGGGAATGTAGTCAATGATTGCTCCTGCAAAATTGAATGTAACTAACCAATGTTTATCCATATCGTGAAGAGCTGACCAAGTTCTGACTATTCCCATGATATATTTTCCATTAGTATCTTCAATGAGAGAAAGAACTGTTTCAATGGGAGGTCTCTTGTCTCTTTTGTCAAGATTAGCATAGAATGGAGAATTGCTTATTCTATAAGATGTACCTTGAGTTACTGCTCTCGTATGTTCAAAATCATCACGAGAGATACTGTTGTTGTCTTGGTAAACAAAGAATGAAATATCATAATTGATGGGTAGCTTTAGGAACTCATTTTTTGAAAAAACATAGAATACACGTTGCAAGTTCTTTTCTTTTATATCCGATAGCTTCACTAAAGAAGTGACTTTGTAGCTGTTTTGGCCATACATAGATAGTCCGCTTGCCATTATTAATATAATTAAAATTGCTACTTTTTTCATGGTTGATTATTATTTATAGATGATGATAGAGTCCACGGTAAAAGTGGACTCTATCGTTTCGTTCTAGGTTATACATTTTTATATTATAAAGATGTTGTATCATATTTCCCACCGTCGTTGGGTCTTACTTGAGTTACAGTATAATATCTGTTAGCAACCTTTGTGCTTCCCTCTAGCTTTAAATTTTCAGTTTTGTAGTAAAGGCGATTAATGTTGCTACATCCATCATCAGAGTTGGAAGTTGCATTATCCATAAATGTATAGTAATACTGTTGTCGTGAAGTATCATATCCTCTTCCTGTAACTACAATAAAATGGTCTGTACCGTCGATGTTTGGATTTAAATCGAGATCATAATCAACTCCTACTATGATAACTCGTTTTGCATTGAGATGTTTATCGATACATTCAATTGCATTTTTGTAGTTTTGAGCTGGATCATTTCCCCAGTTTGTTAATAATCCATTTGCAGAATCAACTAGCTTAAAAACATTTAAGCTACTTCCGTAATTGGATAATCCATATTTTTTTAGTGTTTCTTTGCAAAGACTTAAGCAATTAGCTCCTTCTCTCCAACCAACAAACCTACTTTTGTCCATTAATTCTATTGGATCTTTGGGAACGGGTTTGTCTCCACCTCCAGGTTTCAGACCATCACCGCTAGTTCCTCCACCGCTAGTTCCTCCACCACTAGTTCCACCACCAGTCCACCCGCTACCACTTCCCCAATCTCCACTTCCCCAGTGTCCGCTTCCCCAATACTCGCCAGAACCACTACCGCTGCCGGAACCACTACCGGAACCGAAACCTGATCCGCTACCGTAGATAGTTACGTCCGGTGTCATCCATCCAATGCCACATACATAGACGGTGGTATCTAAGGCTCCTTGGGCATTAAGCCGTTGATAAACTTCTTCTGTCATGCAATCATTGGGACCTGTACCTGCCCCTGAATTGTAACTGGAGATCAATATGGTTTGGTTGATCCCTCTTAATTTTAATTTCTCCGCTTTACTTTTCTTTTCCATAATACATGATAATTTTAGTGTTTATAAATAAAGTCGTTTCTTTTGGATGCATAGATAAGTTTATACACTTGTTTAAGTTGAAATCAATTGATACATATCACCCCATGATAAAGAAGATATTCTACTTCCGTCAGAATTAATTTGTAAGTTTGTTCTTTATCTTTGCTGATTTCAGATGAAAAACAAGGTAGCAATTCGTTGAACAGACATTCAAATGTCTTCTCTTCTTCTATGAGAATCAGAATATTATAACATAAATCGTTAATAAGCACTTCTTTAAAACCCTCATATAGCAGACATGGAATGCATACTATATCAAAGTGGTCTGAATGGCACTCTTTGTTTATACGTTCTTTAAGCAGTTTTTTTGCTTCTGTCGGCCAGGGTTCCGGAATTTCGTAAATGGATAGGTAGGGATTTCTATTAATAGTAAATATGGCTTGTTCCTCTTTTCCGGCATTTAGAAACATGAAATAGGAAGATGAGCATTTCTCCCAATCATACAGATCGGTATAAGATAGCTTTTCCCATTTTTTGGACAAAGAATGAAGATAATCTTGATAGGATGCAATACACATTTGTACACTCAAATCGGGGAAGGTAGTATTTTTAGCCTTGTTTTGCATTCGCTTATGATTATTCGCGAACAATTCTACTACTCTATTGTAATAGTCAGGATATTTATTTAATAGAGTTTTGCTAAGTAAATCACAAATCCGTTGGTTCTTTTTATGTCCGCCGATGATATGTAATAGTTTGGCTTTGTCGTATAGATAAAAATTACAGAAATCATCATAAATGTATCCATTGTCACGAACGCTGTGATCAAGGACTGTTGCCACAGGTTTGTTATAACTGTTTGACTGGGCATAAAACAATATTTGTTCAAAGAGGATATTGTTATTTATGTGAATATCTTTGCTGTTTATATCATTTAAATGGTTTGATTCGATAAAGTTAAATGCAGTCCGGCAGTATTCAGCTATAAACTCCAAGTCATTTCCTCCGATAATTCCTGCATTATATGACATGATAGAGTCTTTTTCTAATTCTTTTTTTAGGAAGGATGGCATTAATAAATCTTTTTGTAGAATATGATTCATCATACTTTTATAATAACTGCTTCCTATTTCTTTGTTCTGAGCAATCAATTCACTCATCTCTATGGTGTTGTCTAGTTTATTAGGCAAATATACATCTCCGTCTACATGTATGAAGGGTTCTTTTTGGAGTGAATAGGTTAATAACTTGGGATATGCCCAATGAGGTTCAGGGCAAGTTAGATTGTCGTATTGAATGATGATATCTGTATACGGTAGTTTCAATTGTTCGGCAAAGATTTCATATCCATGGGAATCGGTATATAAAACGATATTTTGATAGTTGTCTTTTAAAGAAAGACAACTTAATGCCCATGACATTAAATGGTATTGTGGATTCATCCATCCAAAACTATTGTCTAACAATGAATTATTTCCATGCCAAAAGGTTTGTACTATTTTCATAACTATTGATTTGTTGTGTGTTATTTCTATAGTGATAAAATTAGTAATAATGTGGAGGAAAAGGTCCTTCAGATAGGGCTAATTCGCATGGTTGGCGCAAATGTTTACTTTTTTGGCAGTGAAATATGTTTTTTGTGCATCAATCTTGATAAATATAAGAACTGCAAGGATCAGCACAACCTCTGTTCATTCAGAATTGTGTAATCCTTGCAGTTTTATTTATGTCGGGTAGAAAGAAACAGTTTGTTTAGGGCAGCGGATCTGCGGCAGCAGGTTTCTTCGGATTGTAGATAGCCATACCCACCTTGGAATCTGCGCAACCATAATACAGATACCATTTATCCTTATAATAAACCATCCCTTCGATGAACACCGTTCCGTCTACATACTGCCCGCTCTTTTCGAAACTATCCATCGGGCGGAAGAACGGTTCGTCGAGACGGGTGATGAAACGGGTCGGGTCATTGGCGTCGAAGAGGGCTTGTCCGGCAGCGTAAACATTGGCGGTATAGCGTTTGTCGCCTCTGCTTGCACTGTTTTTACCATTATACAGAAGTACGATTCCCTTTGGAGTATAAATAGCTGGAGGACCGCATTCCGTCAGCTGGCTGTCGAAGTGTCCGTCACGGGGTGAAAACAGTTTTCTCAGCGAGCCGTCCGTATTTACGTATGGAGTCCAGTTGACTAAATCTTCGGAAGTGGCGGCAAACACATGTTCCTCTCCCCAATACATGAAGTATTTTCCGTCGATTTTCTTGATCACCTGTTTCCCATTGACAACTTCGGTCAGAATGGAGCCGGACTTGCATCCTAAATTGAAGAACTTGCCGTCATACGCTTTGGCAAAAGCGGGACCGTGCTTTGTCCAGTCTTTCAGATTGCGTGAAGTGGCTATTGCCAGACGCGGAATGTGGCGGTTCCATTGCGTATAGGTCATCACATACAGTCCTTCTGCTGTGACGGCGATACGCGGGTCTTCGCATCCGCCCGGCCATTCCAGTTTCTTTTGAGTATCGTTATCCGGATAAAATACCGGAGTCTTTTCCCGCTTGAAGTGAATACCGTCACTCGAAGTGGCGTATCCGAGACGTGAGGTACGGTGACCGATACCGACACCGGATTTATCTTCTGCCCGATACAGCACGACAATCTTGCCGTCATGCAGGGTAGCCGCCGGATTGAAAGTATCATTGGATTCCCATGCAACGTAATCCTGTGTCATCGGACAATAGAATTTCGTGTCCTCTATAGGAGATATCACCGGATTAGCTCCCTGTGGTCGTTCGAAGCCTCCGAATGCCCAGTCGGGTAATACGTTCTTTTTGTCGTTGGAAGGTTGTCCTAAGGCGGTACAAGTCATCATGGTTGTAGTAACCAGAAATAAAAAGGTTGATTTCATATTATATAATTATTATTTTGGGGAGTAATATATACTCTCTACATATAAATTAAAAAATAAAGATTTGCTGTCATCTGTCACATAAATGGTGGCAAATGAATGATTATGTGATTGTTATAAGGTGACGGCAAGGTGTGATAGCAGAGTGACAGTAGTTTTGCTGTCACTGTGGCATCGCGGAGACGCTTACGGCGAAGAAGGTCGGTTTCTGTGCCTTGATACCAAAGTTTCGTCGGCGAGAAACTAAAGTTTCAACGGTGAGAAACTATGGTTTCATCAGTGAGAAACTTTAGTTCCAGCGGCTTGAAACTCTAGTTTCGGAAGCTTGAAACTTTAGTTTCAAAGGCATGGAAACTCTTGTTTCATACAGTGAAACGATTGGTTCCAAAGCATGGAACTATCGGTTTCACCGTATGAAGCAGTTATCTTATAAGTAAGATGGAGTAGAGACTACTGTACTTCCCTAATAATGGTTGACTTGTTTATCTCTAATAGCTGCTATGTGTTGA